>CAZILJ010000116.1:0-8695 GCA_964539915.1 uncultured Acidobacteriaceae bacterium
GATCCCAGCATTGTTGTAACCGAGCGCCACCACGACAGCTCCTGTCAGCGTGGCGGCATCGACGAGGTGCGTGCAGCCGAGTTGGCGTGCATAGAAAAGGCCGTCCGCCAACACCAGTCGCCCTTCTGCGTCTGTGTTAATGATCTCAATCGATTTGCCCGACATGGCAATTTGTACGTCGCCGGGCTTTTGCGCTTTCCCCGAGGGCATATTCTCGGTCGCGCACACAATGGCGATGACTTTGATCTTCGGCTTCAGTAGCGCGATGGCGCGCATCGCGCCGATCATCGTCGCGCCGCCGGCCATGTCGTATTTCATTTTCTCCATGCCATCGGCGGGCTTGATCGAGATGCCGCCGGTGTCGAAGGTAATTCCCTTCCCCACCAGGCCGAGGACCGGCTTCTCGGGTGCTCCGGCCGGTTCGTAGCGCATCACGATGAGTGTGGGCGGCTCGTCGGACCCTTGAGCCACGCTCCAGAACGCGCCCATCTTCAACTCTTTTATTTTGTCGGCGCCGTAGACTTCGCACTTCAAGCCGACTTCCGCGGACATCTTCTTGGCACGGTCGGCGAGAATCGTCGGCGTCATGCGATTGGACGGTTCATTCACCAGATCGCGCGTGAAGTTTTGCGATTCCCCGATGACTTGCGCCTCATTGGCTGCCTTTTCCAGAGCGGACTTGTCGCCGCTCGCCACCACCGTTAGCGCGTCAATTTTCTGGTCTTTACGATCGCTGCGGTAGTAGTCAGGCTCGAAGTTCCCTACGTGCGCGCCTTCCACAATCGCGCGGACTGCTTCTTCCGCGGGAATGCTGGGTGGAACGACGAAGGCGAAACTGCGAATTCCGCGCGACTTGAGCGCGCGCACCGCGACTCCGGCGAGGCGGCGGAGATCATAGCTTGAGAATTTCTTCGCGCCGCCGCCGCTGATCAGCAGCAGTCGCTTCGCCTTTACACCCGGTGGCTTGTGCAGCAGGTTCGTTTCAAAAGGCTTACCCGCGACCTCTCCGCTAGCCAGCAGGTCGCCTGACAGCGATTGCACTGCGGCATCGGCCGTGGCAACTTTCAGTTGCGGCTTCTTATCCTTATCTTTTTCATTCCGGGCGGGCTCTGCGTGATCCAGCACGACTGCGACAAGCGCTTCCGATTCAACTTGAGCCGGCGTAGAGAGAGAAATGGTCGTCTTCATAATGTTTATGCAGTAATCCTCAGATGATTGTTCCAGTATCGTCGGCAAGAAGGAGAAAACGCAAGCGGTGCCTCTTCTGTGCGGCTCACCCTATCGAAGTATTGACTCGGGTGCAAACCACCAAAACCTGAACTTAGGTGGTAGCCTAAGCGGTGCCATCTGACCCGGGCAGTGGGGTTCGAGCGCGCGAGATATGATCTTAGCCACGGTCCATACACGCGAGGTTTTTCATGCAGATTCGCCTGAGGCTTGCCGCTCTCATCGCCGCCTCCGCCCTTGAAGTTATCGTGCTCGGGAACCAGAAAACGACTACGGCCGCCGGCCCGCAGATGATGACTCCCGGAAAGGCCACCAGCGTCTCGACACCGGTGCCGGGAGCGTTATCAATCCCTGACACTACGCTGGCCATCAACTCTTCAACCCCGATGTCGCAGCGTGTGGTGCACTACGAGATCGATGCCAAATATGATGCCGCCAAGCACACCGTCGATGCCACTGAAGTGCTCACCTACCACAACGTCACCGGGCAAGCGCTCGACCATTTCCCTTTCCATCTTTATCAAAATGCCTTTCAGCCAAAATCCACATGGGTACGCGAAGCCAAAATCGAGGGCAGCCGCGACATTGCCTATGACAAGTGGGACGAAAAAAAGTATGGCTCGGAGGACATCAAGAATCTTGAGGTAGTCGGCCAGGGAGATCTAACCGGACAAATGCAGTACATCGCGTCGGACGATGGAAATAAGGACGACAAGACCGTCGTAGACCTCCACTTGCCAAAGCCGATTCCTTCCGGCGCGTACGTGCAGTTTAGGATTGCATTTCAGACCAAACTCCCCGAGACGCAGGCGCGTTCCGGCTGGAAACGCGATTTCGTCCTCGGCGGGCAGTGGTTTCCAAAAGTGGGCGTCTGGTGGCACGGCGCATGGAACTGTCATCAATATCACGCGACGACCGAATTCTTCGCAGACTTCGGTGTCTATGACGTCAAGCTAACAGTTCCGCAGGATGAGGTCGTAGGTGCGAGCGGAGTGCTGGTCGAGGAAAACAACAATCCTGACAATACCAAGACGGTAACCTATCACGGCGACGACATCCATGACTTCGCCTGGACCGCGAGCCCGCGCTACAAAGTCCGGGAAAGCGTGTATCAGGCTCAGATGGGACCGATCAAACTTCGCTTTATGATGCAGCCCGCACACTGGAACCAGGCGGAGCGGCACGAGCGCATCACGCGGCAAACGCTCGATCACTTCGAAAGCTGGTATGGGCCATACCCCTACAAGACCTTAACGGTTGTCGACCCCGAACCGGATTCCGCGGCGGGTGGCATGGAGTATCCCACGTTCATCACTGGAGATTCGAGCTGGTTCATGCCCAGTGGGGTTTATCTGCCCGAACTGGTCGTGGAGCATGAATTCGGACATCAATACTGGTACGGGATGGTTGCCACGAATGAATTTGAAGATGCATGGTTGGACGAAGGCATCAACAGCTACACCGAAGTTAAGGTGCTGGATTCAATACTGGGCAAGAACACGTCCATTTTGAACATAGCGGGTATCACCCTAAGCGAACGCGAGGCTCAAAGGCTCGGCTATCTCACCGCCGCCGACCTCGATGCCATGGCTCAGAGGGCATACGAATACTACAGCTTTAACTCTTACGGCGGGGTCACTTACGGCAAGACCGCCAGCGCGCTGCTCACCTTGGAAGGCATCGTCGGCGAAGACACGATGGCGAAAGTAATGCGCGCCTACTTCATGAAGTATCGCTTCACCCATCCCACGAAAGAAGACTTCCTGAAGACGATCGAGGAGGTTTCTGGCAGGGACTTGCGCTGGTACTTCAGCCAGGCCGTCTATGGAACTCAGGTGATGGACTATGAAGTGCTCAAGATCGATTCCTTCCCGGTGCACTGGTACGAACCCAATAAAGACAGGAATGCCAAAGGGACCGCCAAAGGCGACACGGTTTTCCAGTCTTATGTTTCGTTGCATCGCAAGCAAGACTTCGTGATGCCGCTCGAAGTTGAGATCAAGTTCGATAACTGCGAGAAGATTCGCGAGCACTGGGACGGACAGAACCGCTGGACGCGATTCAGCTACCAGAAAAGAGCGAGGGTTGTATCGGCGGAGATCGATCCCGACCATACCGTCCAGTTGGACAGCAACAACTTCAACAATAGCTACACCGTGAAACCCGACGCAAGACCGGCTCACAAAGTGGCGAACTACTGGCTGTTCTTGACACAGTGCCTGAGCCAGGCCCTCGGTTGGTGGGCTGTGTGATGGGTAAGTACCGACTTGGCCTGATGTTGTTCCAAGGGTTCGGATTGAGGTTAACTACGCATGAATAAGGATGAAGGTCTATTAAGCAGCGGCTTGGGTATGGTGCTGCGTAATAAGCGTTATATCGTCTGGTTTTACGTACTGAATATTTTCCTCGGCCTGTTTGGTACTGTCGTTTTCGTCAATCAAGTGGGCTCGATTCTGGATCACAGTCTGCAGTCTGATCGCCTGCTGCACGGCTTTTCCCTCGGCACGCTCATCGAGATGTTTTCGCGGCCAGAGTTCGGTCCGACCGTCGCTTCCAGAGCACCAGCAATGTTTTTCGCCCTGCTCTTTTTGGTCGCGACGGCGATGTTCCTTCCCGGAGTTCTTCAGGGATATGCGTCGACCTACCGACTGCCTCGCGACGACTTCTTTCGCACCTGCGGGCGAAACCTGTGGCGCTTTATTCGTCTGATGATGGTTGCCGGAATTGTGATGGGAATCGCTGCGAGCGCGTTGTTCGGCTTGCATGGCGTGCTGGAGCGGAAAGCAGCAGAGAGCACGAACGAATTGCTGCTGCCCGAAGTGCGCATCGTAGGGCTGTTTCTGATTTTCCTTGTGATGGCTACATTGCGAATCTGGTTCGACCTCGCCGAAGTCGACATCGTTCTCAATGATCAGCGCGCGGTGGGCAAATCGATTGCGGCGGGCTTCCGGCATACGTTCCGCGGCCTGGGCCGGCTGCTCGGCAGCTACCTGGTTGCCACAATTGGGGCAGCATTCGTGCTTTCCGTTGGTCTCTTCCTGTGGATGAAGTCAGTAGCGCCCGAGAGCGTGGTTGGCGCGCTCGTGATCAGCCAACTCACGTTGTTCCTGTTGCTGATACCGCGCTTCTGGCAGCGCGGCGTTGCAGTGTCCTACTGGCAGCAGCACATGATGATTCCAGTCGTCCCGGCGGAACCGATCGAACCGCAGCCAGTTCCGGCAATGGTTTCTGACGGTTCTCGCGTGATTCCGAATTCGCCATTGCCTACGGCAGAATCGTAACCGCAGAAGTTTGCCAGGTAATTCACAGCAAGACAACGGTAATGCCCTGATTGCGGCGACCCAAGTCCAAGTCGTTCTTCAACTCACTCTGCGTCTGCAACAAGGCCCAGGTCGCGTCATCGCTCTTCGACCAGTTCTCCCCAAAAATGCAGCCGCGAATCTGCCCAGCCACCACAAGGTCGTGCAAGCGCCTCTGTACCGCGATGCGGATGTCGCCGCCTGCCCCCGTCGATCCGTAACCGTGCACCACTTTCACAAGAGCATGTCTCTGCTGCCGAGCAACGGCAATCTCTCGATCCAGCCGTTGCAGCGCCTCATGCACCGACGGCATATCGGACTTGAGGTTTACCGTCTTGATTTCATCCTCGGCTCGGGTTTGTTACTTTCTGTTTCTTCCCCGGGCAACCGCTTCTCTCGCCTCTTTGTCGGCCGTGCGGCGCCGGTCGGTCTCGCGCTTATCCCACAGCTGTTTACCCTTTGCCAAAGCTAGCTCCACCTTGACTCTGCCGTTCTTAAAGTACAGCCGGGTGGGAATCAGGGTCAGCCCCTTTTGCTGCGTTTTGCCGATCAGCTTGCGGATTTCTTCCCGGTGCATCAGCAACTTACGGGTGCGCAGGGGGGCGTGGTTAAAGATGTTGCCATGCTCATAGGGCCCGATGTGAGCGTTCAGGAGCCAGACCGCATCGTCCTTAACCAAGCCGTATGAGTCCTTGAGGTTCGCAAGACCGCCCCGGACGGACTTAACCTCGGTACCCGTCAGGACCACTCCGGCCTCAAATTTTTCGAGCAAGAAGTAGTTATGTGAAGCGATCCTATTGACAGCAGCATCCCGGTCGCCGGAGGCAGTGGGATCACGGCGCGGAGATTTCTCCGGCTTGGGCTTGGTCTGGTGCGTGGTTTGGCGAGCCATGAGGTGAAGGAATAGTTATCTTAGCGCATCATTGATCATACGGGTTTCCGTGGTCGGGAGACCACTCGAGACCCTTATCAGACGGTGCCTCAAGGTGCGAAGTCTGAAAGCCAGTCCCTCGGAAGCCCAGTGCCGGGACCGTAACCCGATAGGCCTACGACCAAAGAGTGTAACCCTTGTGTGCACAAGCACTTCGGGACTAGGAAATGCCGATGCTATAATCGCCTCACCAAAAGCATTTTCGTTTGTCGAGTGGATTGCCCGAGCGAACACTACTGTCCTGAAGCGCCGCAACTTGGGAAGTTGCTTGGCCGGAGAAGACCGTAATAAAAAGGATAATCCCGTGAGGAATATCGAATGAGACGCTTGAAGCGCCCGGCTCTATTGCTGTTGCTGGTTGCGGTTGTAACGCTCCCCGCTATCGCAGATAAAGCCAAAGATCTCTACAGCAAGGGTGAAGACGCAGAGGCTCGTCAGAATTTCGAAGCCGCCTACGGTTTTTTCAAGCAAGCCCACGACCTGAAACCCAAAGATTTGCGCTATCGAACTTCCTTCGAACGCATTCGTTTCGAGGCTGCTGCCTCGATTGTTCATCAGGGCCAGAAACTGCGCGATGACGGAAAGCTGGACGAAGCGGTCGCAGAGTTCCAGAAAGCAGTGGCGATCGATCCGTCATTGTTCATTGCCAAGCAGGAACTGGACCGTACGCTGAAAATGATCAACGACCAGCGGAATCCACCGCCGCAAGCCGCTGGGCCGCCGAGCGGGCTGCAGCGCAGGGTCCGCGACGCGGCTGGTCCGGTGGAACTCGCCCCCATCTCCAATATCCCGATCACCGTTAAGATGCTCAACCAAAAATCCGATGTGGTCTACCGCACTGTAGCCCAACTCGCGGGAGTCAATGTGTTGTTCGACCCCGACTACACGCCCAGAGTCATTAACGTCGATCTGAACAGCGTAACCCTCGAAGACGCCTTGCAGATCACGGCTCTGGAGTCGAAAACCTTCTGGCGTCCGGTCACGCAGAATACGATTTTCATCGCCCAAGACAATCCGGCCAAGCGCAAGGAACTGGAACAGAGTGTCCTCAAGACTTTTTATCTCACAAATCTCTCCGCCCCCACCGAACTGCAGGATGTTGTGAATGCGATTCGCGCCGTGCTTGACGTTCAGCGCGTGCAGCAGTTGCTCTCTCAAAATGCCCTGATCGTGCGTGGAACCCCGGATCAGATCGCCCTGGCAGAAAAATTGGTGGAAGATCTCGACAAGGCGCGTCCGGAAGTCATTATCGACATCGCGGTGATGCAGATCAGCAAAGACAAATCGCGTACCCTCGGCTTGAACCCACCGACCAGCGCCAGCGTTACGCTGCAAAGTAACATCGGCACGGCGACGACCACTCCCACCACGAACCCGACTACGGGTCTTCCGACGACAACGTCCTCAACCAACACCAACGGATTGAATTTGAACTCCCTGGGTAATCTGAATGCGACCGATTTCCAGGTCACGATTCCGTCGGCCAACCTGTCTGCGATCATGAGCGACAGCGACACAAAAATGATCCAGAATCCGCAGATTCGTTCCCTGGATAACCAAAAAGCCTCTCTGAAAATCGGCGAACGTCTGCCTGTGGCTACCGGTTCGTTTCAGCCCGGTATCGGCGGCGTAGGAATCAACCCTCTCGTCAACACCCAGTTTCAGTACATCGACGTAGGCGTAAACATTGACGTCACTCCGCACGTTCATTCCGATCGGGAAGTTACGCTGAAGATCTCGATGGAGATCTCGTCTGAAATTAGCCAGGCAAACATCGGCGGTATCACTCAGCCCATCATCGGGCAGAAAAAGGTGGACCTCGGCGAAATCCGTCTGAGAGATGGCGAATCCAGCTTGATTGGCGGAATTCTTGACGATTCGCAGACCCGATCGCTGAGCGGGATACCCGGCCTGGCCCAGATTCCAATCTTGAAATACCTTTTTGGACAGACCACAACGGACCATTCCTCGGACGAGACAGTCTTTGCGATCACTCCGCACGTTATCCGTGGCATGGAGGTAAGCGAGATCAACCAACGGGCAATCGATATCGGAACCGCGAACACCATTGAGTTGCGGCATTCGAGCCGCCCGCAAGCAGCTCCGGCCGGAACAGGCGCACCATCTCAAGCGCCAACGCCTGCAAACCCGTCGATCCAGCTTCAGCCGAATCAGGCTCCGACCGCTCAGCCACCGTCTCCAAACGCGGCTGGCGGAACGCCGAGTTTTCTGTTCGATCCTCCCACCATTCAGGCGGTCAAGGGCAACACATTTATGGTGAATCTGCTGATTTCAGGCGCCCAGAATGTGCATTCCGTGCCCGTTCAGCTGAACTACGATCCGAAGATGCTGCAACTCGTGAATGTGTCGAATGGTGGCTTCCTCTCGCAGGATGGCCAGGCAGTAGCCTTAGTTCACCGCGAGGATGAAGCCGTCGGCCAGTCGCAGATTACGGCGACGCGTCCCCCCGGTGCAGGCGGAGTCTCAGGCCAAGGCTCGGTCGTCACGCTGACTTTTCAGGCCAAGACCGATGGACAAACACCCTTGACGATCACTCGCGGCGGAGCGCGCGATCCCGGCTTGCAGCCCATCACGGTCAATGGTGCTCAGGCGGCGGTCACCGTGCAGTAGGAACTTCGGGAATTGGCCGAGCGATGGTCCGCGTCGATTGTTTTGGAGTGGAGAGAGTTTTGGGTAGGACACGGCTTTTAGTCGTGCCTCCAGGATCCGCGAGAAACGCGGGCTTTAGCCCCTGTGGGATTAAGGCCATCGAATCGTGACTGGGATTTCGGCGTTCGCGCCAACAAGATTAAGGGGAAATGATAACAAGACTCCATCGCGGACCCGGCGCCAAAAACGAACGGGGCTTTACGCTCCTCGAGTTAATCGTCGCCGCGACCATCCTGTCGATTCTCACCATGATGGCTCTGCCGCTGGCGCGGGTAACCATACAGCGGGAGAGGGAAAAAGAACTTCGCCAAGCGCTTTGGGAGATGCGTGACGCCATCGATCGCTACAAAGACGCAGTCGACCGCGGTGCGTTCCAGCCTAAGGTTGATAGCGGCGGCTATCCGCCCGACCTTGAGACGCTGGTCAAAGGTGTGGAAGCGCAAGGTGGCAAGAAGATCCGTTTCTTGCGTTCTATCCCAGTCGACCCCATGACCAAGAGCAAGGAGTGGGGGATGCGCTCCATGCAAGACGATCCTGACTCCGATTCTTTTGGCGGACAAAGCGTGTT
>CAZILJ010000117.1:0-4009 GCA_964539915.1 uncultured Acidobacteriaceae bacterium
TCCAGAATTGTGGCCCCGAATGGTTTGCCGAGGGTGCTGGAAGTTGGCGGGGCCCAGGGGTCGAAGAATCATCGTGCAGGGATCCAGCCGGCGTTCCATAATATCCGCATGACAGTCCGTCGGTTGAAGACCTACACCGGAGCCCAGGGGTACGTTTACCAGTATTATTTCGTGGGCGAGCGTCCCGCGCTGCCCAACGATCCGGAAGCTCCTGCAACCGAATTTGTCTTTGACGTCACCTCGGATAGGAAGCTGATCTATGCGGTGAGCGTCTTCTTTCCTGAGAGCACCCTTACCGCCTGGTGCAAGGCGCATGGACGTCCGCTGAAGGATGCGGAACAGTATGCGGCGGCCAAGATACGCTTGTTCCGGGCCTTCGATGAACTGGAAGATGTGAAGGCTCAGGGACGGCGCCTGAGTATTGACACCTCGCTACTGGAGGAAGCGCTCTCGAGTCTGGGCGTGGAGTAGAAGTCGTCTCACGGTGCTCGGCCACCGGAGAGTCCATCCGGGCCTAAAGCCCGCACTTTTCTGGGTGTCTGGCGGCACGACTGAAGCCGTGCTCTTCCGCAGCGGTTACTTTTTACAGATGCTTAGCGCCCTTTCACAAATATCCATAAGATCTTCGAGCGGTACGCGCTTTATGGCTGCGTTTTGTCGGCGATCTGCTTCTGTGTCAACTGCTTCTCTTGGGCTCGCTTGACGAGCTTCTTCAGTTTCCCTTCGATCGAGGCATCGCCAATGTGCTCGTCCTGCAGAACGCCATCGGCATCGATGGTGAAGGTGTGTGGAATGGCCTGGATGTTAAACGATTTCGCGACCGGCCCGGTGAAGCCGTGGTCGAGATACTGCGGCCAACTCATTTCATTCTTTGCAATAAAGTCTTTCCACTTCTGCTCGTCGGTGTCGACGCTAACGCTTAGCACGATTAACGGCTGTCCTTCGAATTTCTTCGAGATCTCACGCACGTGGGGCAAAGCCGCCCGACACGGCCCGCACCACGTAGCCCAGAAGTCGATCAACACGACCTTACCTTGCAAATCGTCGAGTGAAATACGCTCGCCTTCTACCGTGGTGATTTCAAATGGCGGCGCCATCACGGCGCGCGCCAGTTCGGGTTGGCTGATGTAGAGCAATGCGCGCTGGCGGTCGGGACCGTCCGACGCCTTCATCTTCACGAACTGCTCAAACCTGGCCTTGGCCGCATCGTCCTGCCTGAGATGGGCAAGTGCTCGGCCATCGGCAAAAACGGCATTGGGAAAATTTGCAGCTGCCGCCAGGGCCTTCGTCATCTCCTCGTGTGCGCGGGTGACGATTTCGTCTTTGTGTTTGTCCAATCCTTCGTAAAGCAGCACCATCCCGAAGTCATAGTGTGCGAGCGCCACTTCTTTCGGCCCCTGCGCTTCGGCTATGATTTCCTCTCCGGCAGTTGCAGCGGACTTCCAGTCGCGCAGTTCCATCCCGTACTGGATAACCTTCCTCTGGCATGGCATGCAACGGCCGCCGTCCTGCTTATCCGCCTTCTTGAAACCCTCCAGGGCAGCTTCAGTTCGGCGTTGGTGCAGATACTCAAAGGCCTCCCTATATGCCTTCTTGGCCTTTTCGCTGGTGGGACCGTCTTCTGCCTTCTCCTGCCCGAACGCCGGCAAGACGAGGCACGCCAGTGCCAGCACGATCGCACGCTTCATATATACCTCCGACTGCGACGCAGACCCAGAGCCCCAAGAAGGTATCACGAGTTGGTGGTTTGCGAAATGATCATAACCTTCCCACGTAAGGTCGGAACCGTTATCCGAATCGAGACTGGAACGGGAAGCACGAACGAAGGGGTGACGAAGGGTGCGCACCTGGATTTACAATCACCGTGTCATGAAGAACTTCCTGGTTCTGTTGATCGTCGTGGTTGGCTGTTTTATCGGCTGTAACAAGTCGGCGGGTCCGGTCGCGGCCAGCGGCTCCGATGCTTCGTCGCAGCACTCAACTGATGCGGTGCAGCAGAAGTTGCGGGAGTACTCGGGAGCAGCCGCCACCGATTGCGGACGGCTGGATGTGCATGCCACCGCAGACCAGTCCAAGACCGCAGCCGATTGCGCAACGCAGGCGAGCCAGAGCAAACATCCGTTCTACGTCGCCTACGATATGCCCGGCATGGCCATCGGTGTCGCGGGCAATTCTGACGGCAAACTGTTCAACGTGCAGTCGCAAGGGTCGGGAGCGGCGGCAACTTTGACCAGCGGCGATTGCCCGTCTCAGCTGCGAGTAGCCTCGAGCGGACGCGTCACCTGCTTCGCGCCCGGCGACATGGGATCGATGGGCGCCGGCCATACCGCCGGGGCTGTACCGCCCGGCATGGCCAATCCTCATGCGGCGGGCGCTGCGAATCCGCACGGCACATCCTCCTCGTCGCCGGGCAGTAAGCCGCAATAACCCGGCCACCGGCGAAATCGTCGACAGGGTCCGGGAGATATGCTGCGGAAGGCATCGACCTGAGTCGCTGTTCGGCCCGGGGGCGGCGAACGGACTTCCGAAGAAAGGCGCGGAATGCGCGGGGCAAGGCGCCCCCGCTACAGCCATGGGCCGCAGGCGCTAGTTTGGGGTGCGCGACCTTCCCGTTCCTGCAATCGTCTGTGATCCTAATCACAGCCTTAAGTGACCCCGTTTGTTTGCCTTGCACCCTCAGCGCCATAGAAAATAAAGTCCGGTATTGGAGGAACAAGGTTCGGACCCTGGATTTGGGGTAAACTCAAGGGATTCCGGGACTTATAAGGCCTATGTCTCTGCTTTGGTTGCGCTTCGCACTGGCTTGCTACTTTATCGGACTGGTCTACGCCTTTGTGGCGCTGACGCGCACCAGCGATCTGTTCAGCCGAATCGCTCTGCACGCGGCCAGCCTGGGCATGGTCTTCCACTTCGTCTCGCTGACCGAGCTTTTTCTTTCGGGCCAAGTCGTGTGGGCGTCGGTGCACAACGGGGAATCGCTGCTGGCTTTTCTGTCGATGAGTTTCTTCATGCTCATCTATGCGATTTACCAGACGACTTCCCCTGGCGTGGTTGTGTTCCCCGTGGTGTTTTTCCTCACCTTCATCGCGGCGGTAGATCAGCAGCCGGTGTTGCTCACCCAGTTCGTCTCTCATAAGGGATGGCTGGCGGCGCACATTTTTCTGATTTTCATCGGATACGCGGCGCTGCTGGTGAGCTTTGGCGCCAGCCTGCTTTATCTTCTGCAGGAACGGCGACTAAAGGCCAAGAAGGCCTCGAGCCTGATCTCGTTCCTGCCCGCGCTCGAAGTGATCGACCAGATCGGCTACCGTTCGCTGCTGCTGGGTTTTCCATTCATGACGCTGGGGCTGCTGACCGGGTCCGTGGTGGCCATCTCGACTTACGGGCACCTTGATTTTCTGGACCCGAAGATTCTGCTGTCGGTGCTGATGTGGGCCGTTTACATGGTCATGGTGTTTACGCGATGGAATTCCGGATGGCGTGGGCGCCGTGCAGCATTCCTTGCGACTTTCGCGTTCGTGGCCGCGCTGGCGGCGTGGGCGGCGAACTACTTCTCAACCATCCACAGGTTCGCAGCCTCATGAGATTCCAGCTCATTGGCGTGAATCACAAGAGCGCGCCGCTTGAACTGCGCGAGCGCCTAGCGATCCCTGAATCGCGCCTGCCCGACACTTGCCGGGATCTCAACGCCTATCCCGGGATCGAAGAGGGCATGGTCATCTCCACCTGCAATCGCGTGGAGATCGTGACGCACACCACCAACGGAGCCGCCGATCTGCGCGGATTTCTGCACCATTACTTTCATCTGGAAGCGGAAGAGCTAGACCCGCATCTTTACGAATTTCGCGGGAAAGAGGCGGTCCGGCATCTATTCCGCGTCGCCTCCAGCCTCGATTCGATGGTGGTCGGCGAAGCCCAGATTCTTGGCCAGGTTAAGGAAGCCTATGCCACGGCCCGTGCGATTGGCGCTGTGCGCGGACAACTCGACCAACTCTTTAGCCGCGCGTTT
>CAZILJ010000118.1:0-1760 GCA_964539915.1 uncultured Acidobacteriaceae bacterium
TCGGATTTCTCAAGCCGGTGATCCTCATCCCGCGAGCACTTCTCGATACTTTTTCGTATTCGGAACTCGACGACGTGGTGCTGCACGAACTCGCCCACCTGCGGCGCCGAGATGATTGGACCAACCTCACACAGAAATTGATTGAAGCAATACTACCGCTCCAGCCGGCGGTGTACTGGATCGGTTACCGAATGTCGGTCGAGCGCGAGATGGCATGCGACGATTGGGTAATTGCAACGACGGGAACGGCGAAGCGGTACGCGGCCTCACTCACAAAAGTGGCAGAACTGTCGCAATGGGAGCAGGCGGGCACTCTGGCAGCAGGCGCGGCAGGGAACCGTTCGCAACTTTTCAGCCGCGTCCATCACATGCTGGACAGAACTCGGAACGCGGCCCCGAAGCTCGCCCTCGGCCCGCTGGGGGCGGCGATTGTCGCGGTCGGGACATTGACCTATGTGGGCGGCCGGGTGCCACAAATGATCGCCTTCGCGCAGAATCCGGCATACCAAAACAGCAAGCAGGAGCTCATCCCTATAACGCAACATTCGCCACAATCGCCGCTAACGCCAATTGCAGCCTCAGTTCCTAATGCGCCACGGGAGTTAGCGGCGCCACTGACGCCGATTGCGGCTCTTACTCCGGCGGCTCATACTGCGGCGGTACCAGCGCAGGCGCCCACCTCACCTCTGGCACCACCCGCCCCACTCGCGCCGAGCGCGCCACTGGCTCCTATGGCGCCGCTCGCACCGATGGCACCCGTCGCCGCGCAGCCGGGCGGCGAGATTCACATGGACATGACGACCCGCAGCGGATGGTCGTCACTCAGCGTGAAGATTGACGGCGCCATCGAATTTACCGACGACGATCGCGACGTCAAGTCACTTTCTCCTGGGGGCCATTTCCGTGTGGAGGAAGGAAGCTGGCTTTCCGGGCGTGCGTATGACGTCAAGGCAGATTCAACAGGGAATCTCACGAAGACCTACTCGGTAGGTTGGTCCACGAAACCGCTGGACTCCGAGGGGCGCACATGGCTGGAGCGCTTTCTGCCGCGGATGATTCGTGATAGTGCGATTGGAGCCGAAACCCGTGTCGCGCGAATACTCAGGCAAGGCGGTCCGCAGAGGGTTATGACTGAGATTGGATTGATTCACAGCGATGGATCGAAACGCATTTATCTGGAGCAGCTTTTTTCGCAAGCGACCCTCAACCCGGACCAGCTCAAGGACGCCGCAAGGCTGATCCGAGGGATCTCGTCGGATGGTGACAAAGCGCAGGTGCTGGTTACGGTGGACGAAAAGTATTTCACTGCCGAACTGCGCCCGTATCTTTTCGAGGCAGTTGAGAGAATCAGTTCGGATGGCGACAAGCGCAGGGTACTGTCCGACGTCGTTAAAAAGATGGGGGAAGCGCTGACACACTTGTGGGCGCGGCAAGGGCAGCAAAGCATATTTCGTCTGACGGCGACAAGGCTCAAGTGCTAATGGAGATGGCAGACCCCTATCGTGCAAACGACGGTCTTAATATGGCGTATTTCGAGGCGGTGAAGTCGATTTCGTCAGATGGGGACCACGCGCGCGTTCTTTCGACACTACTGGCGGCACATGGCGACGATCGCGATACACTAGCTCGGGCTCTGAGGTCGGCCGAAAGGATTTCCTCGGACGGTGACAAAGCCCGTGTGCTCAAAGAGGCGGTTTCCCGTTATAGTGATGACGAGCTCGTCCGCAAAGCGTTCTTTGACGCGGCGAATTCAATCTCGA
>CAZILJ010000119.1:0-1818 GCA_964539915.1 uncultured Acidobacteriaceae bacterium
AACCCCGCGGCTCGTGCCGCTACTACCTGCGAGCGTGCCTTGCTCAACCGCCTTGGCGGAGGCTGCCAGGTTCCCATCGGCGCATTTGCGGAAATGCGGAACGGTAAACTGCATCTGGAGTCGATCGTCGCCGATCCCGACGGCTCCAAACTCCTGCGAGACGCGCGCGACGGTAATGATCCCGAAAGGCTCGGGAACGACGCGGGGGCGGCGTTGCTCAGTCGCGGCGGAGACAAGATCCTGGAATCTGTCTACGGCCGTGGGATGGCGGTACTACCGCAGCCGTAATCGGTAGACCATGAGCCGGAACGTTCTCCTTCAACTTCTGGGCGGCACCAAGGGATCACCCGCGCTCCGCCGCTGGATCAGCCTTTGGCCGCCATTGCTGGGCGCGGGCATTCGCGTGAAACACATCGCGGCGGACATGAAGGCCGTTGACATTGAAATGAAGCTACGTTTCTGGAATGCCAACCATGTGGGCACGCATTTTGGGGGCTCGCTCTTTGCTATGACAGACCCTTTCTATATGCTCATGGTGATGGCAAACCTGGGACGGAACCACATCGTCTGGGATAAAGCGGCAAGCATCCGCGACCGCAAGCCGGGGCGCGGAGTGGTTCGCGCCGAATTTCGCCTGACTGACGCGCAACTTGACGACATTCGTGAGAAGCTGAATACGCTGCCCAACTATGAGCCTGTGTTTTCCGTGGACGTGAAAGACGAGCAGGGAAACGTGATTGCGGAGGTGGAGAAAGTGCTTCACGTACCAAAGAAGCCGGAAGTTGCGGCGAGCGGTCCGAGTAGTCGCGGAACAGAATAACGTGTATATCCCCGAACACTTCCGCGTGCGTGACCATGCTGACGCGATCCGATTCATGCAGGCGAATTCGTTCGCCATCCTGGTCTCGTCAACGGACGAGGGTCCGTTCGCCACCCACCTGCCACTCGTGGTCCGAGAAGCAGGAGAGCGCGTCACCATTCGCGGCCACGTCGCCAAAGCCAACCCGCACTGGGGTTATCTTGAGAAGCAGTCGAATTGCCTGACGATCTTCCACGGGCCCCACGCCTATATTTCCCCCGCGAATTACACGACGCGGGAGGTGGTTCCAACGTGGAACTACGGGGCGGTACACGTGTACGGGAAGGCACGCGTATTCTCGGCGCCCGAAGAATTGCTGGGCGTGCTTCACGAACTCATCCCGATGTTCGAGCCAGCCTACGCCGAGCAGTGGGCCAGCCTTGGCGAGGCGTACCGCGAGGGCATGCTAAGAAATATTATCGGCTTCGAAATTGCAGTCACCAAGATCGAGGCTAAGTTCAAGTTGAGCCAGAACCGCTCTCGCCAGGAACAGGAAAACATAATCGGATCGCTAAGTGCCGCGGCTGATACGACAGTTTCGGATGTAAGTCAACTCATGCAAGAACAGTGTTTGGGCATCACCGCAAGACGAGAAAACGGAGATAAGGCGGGGAAAAAGAAATGAACGCCGCATCCGCCGATCGGGTTCGGAGCGGTTCGTTGTCCGGGGTGCGAGTCCTGGTCGGGCGCGCCAGGCACCAGGCTGGTGCTCTCTCGAGCGAACTGCGCAGGCGCGGGGCGGAGGTGATCGAAATCCCTTTCATCGAGATTCGCAAACCCAGATCGTTCAAGCCTCTCGACTTGGCGCTGAAGAATCTCGGCAATTATGACTGGCTGATTCTGACCAGCGTGAACGGCGTTGAGGCAATGTGGGAAAGGATGCAAAAGACGCGAGTCAGGCATGATTTTCGTCGCGGCAGGCAGAATTCGAAGTCCGGCTTGGCGGTATCCACTCAAAG
>CAZILJ010000120.1:0-2127 GCA_964539915.1 uncultured Acidobacteriaceae bacterium
GATCTTTCTGGCAACGCACAGGAACAACTACATCAGCTTGGAGTCGAGGTTCGCACTTCTACCACGGTGACCGAGATCGAACCCGGCGCAGTCATGGCAGGAGATACACGGCTTCCAGCCACCGTCATACTGTGGGCCGCTGGAGTTGCAGCCTCCCCGCTCGGCAAGTGTCTCGGTACATCGGTCGATCGCGCTGGACGTGTTCTGGTGCAGCCCGACCTGACCGTTCCTGGACATCGTGACGTATTCGTGATCGGCGATCTGGCCGCGTTGAAAGATGCGCAAGGCAAGTTGCTTCCCGGCGTGGCGCCGGTAGCAATGCAGCAAGGCCGCTTCGTCGCCAAAATAATTCGGGAAGAACTAAAATCCCGCAGCATTTCAGCTGCGGGCGTCCCAACCTTGACGCGATCTTCGCGAGAGGGCGGGAATTCTGACTCCCGGCCCGTCTTCCAGTACTGGGATAAGGGCAGCCTTGCCACCATCGGCCGCGCCGCGGCGGTCGCCCAGTTCGGCAAGCTTCACATCTCCGGTTTCATAGCCTGGTTGTCATGGCTGTTCATTCATATTCTTTTTCTCATCGGTTTTCGCAATCGGCTTTTGGTTTTCATTCAGTGGGCGTGGTCCTACGTTACCTATGAACGGGGTGCGCGCTTGATCACAGGCAGCACCTACCTGCCGGGATGGAATTCTCAAAGCGCAGCCGCGAATACCGCCGAGCGTGCAGCACAAGAAATCCGCACCAGCCCACCGAAATAGAGGGACAATAGATGCGGCTTGGATTTTACGACCCCCGCGCAAAAGCGGGAAAACCAAGACAACGCCGCTCTCATCCGCGAAGCGAAGGATCTATGCACTTCTCCTCTAAATCGATCAAGAGACGCTACTTGCAGTTGCATCTGATCGTCAGCATTGCAGCCGTCGTTCTCTCTACTGTCGAGGCCTCGGCTGAAATCCTGAAGGTTGTCGTCAACGACACGATTCAGCCCATCAGCGCGGAGTACATTGCTCGCGGCATCGATGAAGCACAACATCGAAATGCGCAAGCCGTATTGATCGAGATCAACACTCCCGGCGGCCTGGTCGACTCGACGCGTGAGATCATTCAACACATCACGGCGTCCTCTGTACCCGTGATCATTTATGTTACTCCCAGCGGGAGCCGCGCGGCCTCCGCCGGATTTTTCATCCTCGAGTCCGCAGACATCGCAGCCATGGCCCCCGGCACCAATACGGGTGCGGCCCATCCTGTCATCCTCGGCGGCGGCAAGATGGACGACGTCATGAAAGAGAAGATGGAGAATGACGCCGCGGCTTTGATGCGGTCGGTTGCGGCACGTCGCGGTCGCAACGTCGACGTAGCCGAGAGCACGGTCCGTCAGTCGAAGTCTTTTACTGATCAGGAAGCTCTTTCTCAGCACCTCATCGAATATGTCGCCTCCAGCGAGGACGATCTCCTGCGCCAGATCGACGGCAAAACTTTCAAGCGGTTCAATGGTCAGAACATCACGCTCAAGCTTTCCGGCCAGCCGATCTCGGCTTTTGGTATGACGCTGAAGGAAAAGATCCTCGCCTATCTCATGGATCCCAACATCGCGTTCCTGATTCTTGCCATCGGAGCGCTGTCGCTCTACCTTGAATTTAACCATCCCGGCGCGGTCATACCCGGAACGGTGGGCATCGTCTTCATCCTGGTCGCGGCCTTTGCCTTGAATCTTTTGCCGACCCGATTTGCCGCGTTGGTTCTTATCCTCGCAGCCTTCGCGCTTTTCGCCGCCGAGGCTAAGTTCGCCACCCACGGCGTGCTCACCATCGGAGGCATTGCGCTTCTCACCCTCGGCGGTTTGCTTCTGGTCGATTCGCCCATTCCAGAGATGCGCGTCCATCTGTTGACCGCATTGTCTGTCAGCGTCCCGCTCGGCGTAATCACCGCCTTCCTGATGGCGATCGCTCTGCAAGCGCGGCGCAACAAAGTAGTGACGGGCGCCCAAGGATTGGTGGGCGATACCGGGGTCGCGCAAACTGCGCTCTCTCCGCAAGGAAAGGTATTCGTGCACGGGGGATTGTGGGCTGCAGTTGCTTCCTGCGCTTTGCCTCCAGGACAACTCGTAGTCGTGCGCAGGATCGACG
>CAZILJ010000121.1:0-2585 GCA_964539915.1 uncultured Acidobacteriaceae bacterium
CCCGATGTCGAACGTGACCACCTGATTCATCGAGCCGTCGTTGCCGTTGGTGGACTGGATGTAGAGCATCCGCTCCACCCCGTTCATCTGCTGCTCGATCGGCGTGGCCACCGCCTGCTCCAGCGTTTGCGCGTCCGCCCCCACGTACGTGGCGATGATTTGAATTTCCGGTGGAGTGATATTGGGAAACTGGGCGACCGGCAAAGTCAGGATGGTAAGCGAACCAACCAGCACCATGACAATCGAAATCACCATGGCCACAATCGGGCGATTGATGAAAAATTTTGACATGGGATCAATTCCCCTTTGCCTGCGCGACGAACAGCTTGGGATTCACGGTTGCGCCAGCGCGCAATTTCTGTACTCCCTCGACGACGATTTTTTCTCCACGATTGAGCCCCTCGGAGATCACCCACTCGCTGCCCACGCGATCGCCGACTTCCACCGTTCGAATGCTCACCTTGTTATTACCGTCGACAACCGCTACCTGATATCCGCCCTGGAGTTCTGACACCGCCCGCTGCGGCACCAGCAGCGCATCTTTTTGTAAGCGGATCACCGCCCGAACTTTGCCGTAGCCGCCGGGACGCAGAATGTTGTCTGGATTCGGAAATAACCCGGCGAGCCGGATCGCGCCTGTGCCCTCGTTCACCTGCCGATCCGCAAAGTAGAAGCTGCCCACATGCGCGTAAGTGGACCCGTCTGCCAGAATCAATTGGAGGCGCAGATTCTTGTCGGCTTCCAGTCGGCTGGCTTCGGAAGGAAAACGTTTTCGCCACGCGAGATATTGCGGCTCTCCGACCGTGAAATAAGCTTTGATGGGATTCAACGTGGAGACTGAAGTGACCGGTCCACTGCTCGGATTGACCAGCGCGCCCACCTGGAGCTGAGCCTGCCCGGCGACGCCGTCGATAGGGGCGACGAGGCGGGTGAACTCAAGATTAATCCTGGCCGTCTCGACAGCGGCTTCGGAAGTTTTGATCTGAGCCTTGGCGGTCTCCACGGTGGCGACCGCGGCCAGGTTGTTCTGCACGGCATTGTCGAGATCCTGCTGGCTCGCTGCCTGCTCTTTTGCCAATGGCGTGTAGCGGTTTACGTCAAGCTCGGTACGGCGCTGCACCGCCTCGGCATTGGCGAGTGAAGCCTTGGCCTGTGCCGATTGGCCCTCCGCCTGATCGAGCGCCGCCTGAAAAGGGCGCGGATCGATTTCGAAAAGAAGCTCACCTTTCCTGACGAACGCGCCTTCCTGATAGCCCTGCTTCAAAATGTAACCCGTAACCTGCGCGCGCACGTCGGCATTCACCAATCCGTCGAGCGTGCCAATCCACTCGCCATAGATGGGAACGTCCTTTTGCTCGACTTCTGCTACCTGGACATCGGGTGAAGCATTCGGCGCCCCCAACGCGTGCTTTGATGGGAGCACGGCCCGAACAATCAATCCGATCACGATCAAGCACAGCACTCCGCCTATCGCCAGCGTGCGTTTCTTAGTGTTGTTCATTTTTTCTCTCCGAGCAGAGGACCCAACCCCACAATCGATGACCCGTGGTCTCCGGGCGGTTCAAAAACTCTGCGTCTCCCTCCACGAGATACGATTCAAGGTGAAGGCTGATGAAAGCTGATGGGGGAAGGCTGATGACGGCGGGCGGATCGGGTACCGACAGTCCCCGCCGGCTTTTTTCGCGCCGCTATGACCTCTGCCCCGGAACAGCTCTCCGGTTTCCTATGTCCGTGAGGAACGCCGCGAGCAGGGAGATTACTTCGCCCATGCCGACTTTCCGATGCCTGTCCCACTCTCCACCGCGACAATGCTGCGGGCGGTCTTCCAGGGTTATTGCGTGCTCGCAATCTCGCGGTGAATTAGACTACCCTCCCACCACCACAACCTCCAAATTGGATATCGTTGCCCAGTGACCGAGGTATCCTTACACGAACTCTTGCAAAACGTACAGGGAGTTCTCGCCGTCTCGCTCGAACCTACGCCGCCGACACCGGTCGCGCACAGGATAGGGGTTGCGCCACAGGATCTCCAAGGGAGTCATATTGTTTCCCTCTTGTTTTCCTCTTGTTTTCCTCCAAATTGGTAGATGGGGGAGTATCTGAGCATCATCGAACGGCGTATGACTGCTCCGGGCCGAATCATGGGCAAACCTTCCGTTAAGGCTTTTGTGGAAGAGGCTTGCGGGAAGAGTTGCCGACGATACGCTCAGAAGGAATCCCGACGCCAAGGAAAGCGTGGGATGGGGGGCGCTGGGACTAACTCTTTTTTGAGCCTAGCGGGCCTTCAGAGTTGCTTCCCCTCGCTGTACTTCGCCGGGGGCCGCCGGACCGTCCGGATCTTTCCGGTCTTTCCTCCTCCGCAGAAGAACTGATCACTGCCGTTGGATTCCAGTCCAGAAACGCCAACTCCAGGTGGCATCTCGAGGCTCTCTAGAACCTCTCCGCTCTTAGGATCAACTCGCCTCAAATCGCTCTCGTCACCTTCCAAGGTGGCGTGCCACAACTCTCCATCAACCCAGGTGACCCCGGTGACGAAGCGCTCGGACTCGATGGTGCGAAGAATGGTTCCTGTCTCAGGATCGATT
>CAZILJ010000122.1:0-5193 GCA_964539915.1 uncultured Acidobacteriaceae bacterium
CGATTGTCATCTCAAACACCCCGCGGTCCACCAAACCACCGCCCTGGTGGTGCTGACCATGATCCGGTTTCTGGCCTATACCCTGTCCCTGGTCTTCTACCACCGCCAAGTCCGCAGCCATGCCCGCCGAAAATGCGACACCTTTCATGCGCTGGCCAAGCGCTTCGCCTACTGGTTCCTCTCCGTTTCGCCCAACACCAGCTGATCGAGCCGCCGTGCCTGGCCTTCGTTGTGTCCGGCAATCTTTCCGGGTGTCCGTCCTGACGCCCTGACGCTGTATTCCTTCCAACTCCAAAAATCAAGCGCATTCTCCGTCTCGCGAGCATTCCAACTCCCTCCAGCTTCCTTGCCTTCCACAACCGGAGTCAAATCAGCGGCGTACTCGATGGGAAGATGGCACTTTGCGGAATCGCTGCACGGTGGTGCCCTCGGCTTGACACCTTCTCTCCTCATTCCTAAAATCCGAACAGGACCGCAACTTTGATCCGAAAGCCAACCTTTTGCATCTAAAATAGTTAGGTAGAATGAATCGGAGCCAGTTTCTGCCCCCGGCTGCCACCGCTCGGACTGAGGCAACTGACACAGACTGTGTATGCCTGCTGACCCTAACATCGGGAATCGCGAACGCGAAATCCTGACCGCGATCGTGGAGACCTTCATTACCACGGGAGAGCCGGTCGGTTCGCGCACGCTCGCGCGTTCCAACCGCGAGGGGCTGAGCCCTGCATCCATTCGCAACGTGATGGCCGACCTATCTGACGCCGGTTTTCTCGAGCAGCCGCATACCTCCTCCGGCCGCGTACCCACAACCGAGGCCTATCGCTACTACGTCGAGCAGATCTCCGGCACGGCACGGCTAGCGCCTCAGGAAGAAACCATGATCTCGGATTCGCTCGCCGGCATCACCGACGTGCAGGAGTTCATGGAGCGCACCTCGCATGTCCTCTCGCTGATTTCGCACAATGTCGGAGTGACGGTGGCCACGCGCGGTTCGAAGAACGCCCTGGAGCACGTATATTTCTCCCGCCTGGGCGAGCAGAAAGTGCTGGCCGTGCTGGTGACGCGTTCCGGCGTGGTGCGTGACCGCGTCCTTCGCCTCGATTTAACGCAGTATGAATTGGACTTGGCCGCCCGCTACATCAACGAGAATTTCCGTGGCTGGACCATGGAATCCATGCGCGCGGAACTGGCTCGCCGCCTGGAGCAAGAGCGGAGCGAATACGATCGCCTGATGCACTCGATCGAGCAGCTCTACAAACAAGGTGCGTTGGCGGCCGAGCAGGGCTCGCAAGTCGTTTTTGTTGAAGGCGCATCCAATCTGGTTGCGGGCGACCATGACCGGCAACGTCTTCAGGAGATGCTCAAGACGCTGGAGGAAAAAGAGAAGGTCGTGGAGCTGTTGAGCGCGTACCTCGACGTAAAGCAGGAAGCGGTTCGCGTTGTCATCGGACCCGACCAGGCATTCCCATCCATGCAGAATTTCGTATTGATTGGAGCGCCCGCACACTCAGGAAATGAAGTCATGGGGTCCCTGGCCGTGATCGGCCCTACGCGAATGGATTACGCACACACGATCACCGCGGTGTCATACATCGCGCGTCTATTTGACAAGATCTTGAATGAATCGGAGTAAGGCACACGGTGTTATGAAGAAATCAAACGGAAAGTCGGAAAAGGAAATGGCAGGCCTTGATCTTGAACACGAGCTCACAGCCGGAGATGGCGAAGAAAACTCCGCGCAACCTGCGGGCGGAGTCGCGTCGCCAGACTCATCCGAAACAGAAAAGCTAAAGGCGGAGCGGGATTCCTTGCTGGACCGCTTGGCCAGGGCGCAGGCTGAATTTGAAAATGCCCGACGCCGCAGTGTCAAGGAGCAGCAGGATTTCCGCGACTACGCAGCGGCGGATGCGGTGAAGACCCTGCTCCCTGTGGTCGATAGCTTCGACCGTGCTTTGCAGGGGAAGTCCGAGCCCGCCGACTTCCGCAGTGGCGTCGAACTCATCTACAAACAGCTGCAGGACGCTCTGGCAAGGCTTGGGGTACGTGCCATTGCTGCCAAGGGCGAGCCATTCGACCCGCACGTTCATGAAGCGATCGAGATGGTGGAAACCTCCGACGCACCAGACCACGAGGTGCTTGAGGAGTTACAACGCGGCTACAAGATCAAAGACCGTCTGTTGCGCCCAGCTATGGTAAAAGTTGCAAAGAATCCCTGAAGCTTTCGGTGGGCCCGAACCATCCGACCCCGCGGTCCCCCCTTGTCTGCATTTTTGCTACTGAAGAAAGGTTCATTCTGACCACGAACGCAAAACGCGATTACTACGAGGTTCTGGGTGTGAGCCGGACGGTTACCGAGGTCGAGCTCAAGAGCGTCTATCGCAAGCTCGCGCTGCAGTTTCATCCCGACCGCAATCCCAACAATCCCGACGCAGAGGAAAAATTCAAGGAAGTCAGCGAAGCCTATGCCGTGCTCGCCGACTCCGATAAGCGCGCCGCCTACGACCGCTACGGCCACGCCGGCCTCGGCGGAGGCGCGGGACAGGCTGCGGGATTCGATCCCACCGTCTTCCAGGACTTCAGCGACATCTTCGGCGAATTTTTCGGCTTCGGCGACGCGTTCGCCGGAGGCGGCGGTGGTGGACGCCGCCGCAGCCGGGTTCAGCGGGGCGCCGACCTTCGGGAAGATCTGACACTCGAGTTCGAACAAGCATTTTTCGGCACGGAGTCCCAAGTCGGCGTTCGCCGCCACGAAGCCTGTGAGGACTGCCGGGGCTCCGGTTCGGCGCCAGGCAAGGGGCCAACAACCTGCCGTTCTTGCGCTGGCCGCGGGCAGGTGCGCTATCAGCAAGGGTTTTTCAGCATCGCTCGCACATGTCCCACTTGTCAGGGAACCGGGAACGTCATTACCGATCCATGCCCGAAGTGCAAAGGGGAAGGCCGCATTCTTCGCCAGCGAACTGTAGACGCCAAAGTTCCTGCGGGTGTGGAGGATGGAACTCGGATTCGCTTTTCTGGCGCGGGAGAAGTGGGTGCTTTCGGTGGGCCTGCCGGAGACTTGTACGTCGTGCTGCATGTGAAGGAGCATCCTTTCTTCGCACGCGAAGGCAACGACTTGCACTGCGTGGTTCCGCTGTCGGTGGCCCAGGCCGCGATGGGTGCGGAGATTCGAGTGCCCACCATGGACGGTGAGCATACGCTGAAAATTCCCGATGGCACTCAGCCGAACTCCGTCTTTCGCATCCGCAACAAGGGCGTGCCCGTATTGAACGGACACGGCAAGGGCGATCTGTACGTCGAAGTTCGCGTCCAGATTCCCGGCAAGCTCAACAAGCGCCAGAAAGAATTGCTGCAAGAGCTGGACGCGCTCTCGAAGGTCGATAACCAGCCCATGCTGCGCTCACTGCTCGGTAAGATGAAAGACATGTTCGGGTAGAGACACCTCTCGAAGAGAAGGGCACGACTTCCGGTCGTGCCGAAATCGCTTCCAATCTCTCTCGGCTTCAGCCGTTGCTTTACCGCGCTGCTCATCTCATGACCCACCGTCGCTGGATTGCGGACGAATTCTCAGGGAACAACGCCGCCCTCACCGGCGATCACGCCGACCATCTGATCCGCGTCCTTCGCGCCCGAATCGGCCAGGAATTCGATATCGTTACGGGGGCCGCAATCCGCCGAGGGCGGATCGTCACCATCGCCGAAGGCCGGGTCGATTTCGAACTGGGCAAGGAAGTGACCGCGGCTCATTCGCTCGACCTCACTCTCCTGCTCGCCATCTTCAAATTCGAACGCATGGAATGGGCGATCGAGAAATGTACAGAACTCGGAGTATCCCGAATTGTGCCTGTGATCGCGCGCCGTACCGACGCGCATTTGGCGGTGGCAGCGGCGAAACGCGTCGACCGTTGGCGCAGAATCGCGTTACAGGCGTCGGAGCAATCCCGCCGCTCCGCCCCGCCCGAAATCGTCTCTCCCGTCAGATTGCAGGCAGCGGTGGGGCGAACCGGCGCCTTGCGGGTTGTCCTCGCAGAGTCGGAACAGCAGAGATTGCTGCAGGATGTTCTCGCCTCTCCGGCGGGAGGCGAAGTTTTGCTAGGGATCGGTCCGGAGGGCGGTTGGACGGAGGATGAATTGGAGCTTTTTCAAAGTGCGGGATGGATTTCTGCTTCCCTCGGCCCGACGATTTTGCGCGCCGAAACGGCCGCCATCGCGGCCACCGTTATCGCGGCGTCAGAACTTGTGGGATGATTATTTTCTGAGCTGTATTTAGGAGACGGTTAGTCATGAATAAGGGTCACATTTACTTCGAAATTCAGGCCGACGACACCAAGCGAGCCATTGATTTCTATTCCGGGGTTTTTGGATGGAAGTTTTCCGAGGTCCAGGGGCTTCCCATTCCCTACTGGACGATAGAAACAGGAGGGTCGAGAGGTGGTTTGCTGAAGCGTCCTGCTCCAGCCCCTCCTCCCGGTTCCGGCACGAACGCTTTCCTATGCTCACTAGAGGTTGAAAAGTTCGACGCAACCGAGAAACAAATCCTGCAGCTGGGAGGAATCGTTGCACTCCCCAAGTTCGCGGTACCGAAGACATGCTGGCAAGGCTACTTTGTGGACACTGAAGGGAATACTTTCGGCATTTTCGAAGTCGATCCGAATGCCGGTGTCTAGATAGTCTGAGGCATTCGTCAGGCAGCCGGACAAGATCTTCCTGATCGTGCCCGGCTGTTCTCCTTCGACAACTCTGCAAGTGATATGCTGGCCCTAATGCCGTCGAAGTCTAACTCCCGTTCCGCCCTTTTTACTCCAGACGATCGTCAGCGCGAAGCCATCGAGCAGGTTCACGGGCCCATGTTGGTGGTGGCGGGAGCTGGTACCGGCAAGACTTCAGTCCTGACGCACCGCATTGAGCGTCTGGTTCGCGAGGGCTATGCCGAACCCCACGAGATCCTCGCTCTCACCTACACCAATAACGCTGCCAAAGAAATGCGCGACCGGGTGAGCAAGTTGCTGGGCGGCAAAGTGGTGAATGCAGCCACCTTCCACGATTACTGCCTCGACCTGCTCAAGCGCGTGCACAAAGATTTCGGAGTCCTGGACGACAAAGATCTCTGGATCTACCTGCGACGCCGCATCCGCGAACTGCACCTCGAGCACTATATCCGCGCCGCCAATGTTGCCCAGTTCCTGAACGACCTGC
>CAZILJ010000123.1:0-4221 GCA_964539915.1 uncultured Acidobacteriaceae bacterium
CTTCCATGACCGGCTTGCTAGCGAGAGCGCCGATATCGCCCAGGCCGAGCACCGCGGTTCCGTTGCTCAGGACGGCGACCAGATTTCCGCGGCCGGTGTATTTGAAAGCATCCTGCGGATTCTTCTGGATTTCGAGACAAGGCACGGCCACACCCGGCGTGTAGGCCAGACTAAGATCGCGCTGCGTGCGGCAGGGCTTGGTCGGTGTGACTTCGATTTTCCCCGGACGAGACCCGTTGTGATAGTCGAGGGCCTGCTGCCTGCTGACTGACATGATTTCCTCCATGCTGGTTGACGCCAGCCACTGCATGACTCTCACACGGCAGGTTGCGGCGTTTCGAACTCAAACTCGTTGCAACATCAAACCGGTACTGTCAACACCGGACACCCGGCCCGACTGACACACTTCGGAAGCGACCGGCCACGGTGGGTGCAACACCAGTGCCGATACGCGCGCTTTATGAGCGCTCATGACGATCAGGTCGGGCTCGCCCTGCTCGGACGTTTGCCGGATCACTTCGACCGGATGCTCCCAGCGGACCAAGTACTCAGGCTTACACCAGTCTTGCGCGTCGGCTGCCATCAATGATTCGAGGGCGCGGCTCGAGCGCCCTTGCACGACGGCACGGTGTTGCCACGGAACAAGTGGAATGGCTTGCAGGCCGACGAGTTCCGCCTGGCTCTCCTCTGCCAGGGCGAGCGCGCAATGCAGCACAGGTTCCGGGTCTTCAGTAACCTCGACCGGACACAGGATGCGGTTCAACTTCCAGTCTACGCTCGAGTGGACCCCCGAACCTACCGTGAGCACTGGAGCAAGAGGCGGAGCGATAGATTCCTTCGGCATCGGAGCCCGGCATCAATTTGCTGACGCCACGACGGCCATGCGTGCCCCGAACTACCAGATCGGCGTCGTGCTCGTGAATGATTCGTCGGAATCACAGCTTCTAGATCGCCCGGCTCGAGCAAACCTTTAAATGAAGTAGCGCCCAGGCTGCGTGTGAAGTTGCTGAGTTTGTGACGAGCATCTTCCCGCAAACGATCATCCGGCGCTGATAATCGATCGGCTATCAGCTGGCGATGCGGCTGCGGAGATATGGTATGCGCGAGTAGAAGAGTCGAGCCATAGGTTCTCGCCAGCGCCAGGGCTAAGGCCAAGGCGACGCTAGAAGCCGGTGAAAAATCGGTGGGAAACAAAATGTTTTTCAGCGAATGCCTGACCACCTGGGGAATGGTCGGCGTGGCATTACCTGCTCGCGGCGGAGGGCTCGGGCGCTAGAGACAGATCCATACTTCTGTGTATAAGCCCGTGCGGCTGAATGGGATGTAATTTGGGTCACAATTGATCGTGAGCGTGGAGTGCAGGGTTACCCGGTATTCGCTGATCGAAGCTCATCACTGGAACCAGCGAACTGATGGGTGCTTTCGGGTGTGCGGGCGAGACGCCCGCACTAGAGCCGGCAGGATGCCGGGGCTACTCGAACCGAATATTCATGGTCCATGTCAGTGACGCGGCGCACGGGAGTTCGTGATCGAGAATCGAAACGGTCCAAAGTAATGTCGTGAACGTTTACGCCTCTTGCAATTCCCTGCTAACATCATCTGTTTACAACTCAACGTCAACCAAACCTTATTTCGTCTTCCTAAAATTACGGAGGAAACATGGCAATTAAAGTTGGCATCAATGGCTTCGGAAGAATTGGCCGCAACGTACTGCGGGCTTCGCTGAAAGATTCAAACCTGGATTTCGTCGCGGTCAATGACCTGACGGATCCAAAAACGCTAGCCCATCTTCTGAAGTACGACTCGGTTCTCGGCAACCTTCCCAATCAAGTTTCGGCTGGTTCTGACAGCATCACGGTCGACGGCAAGACCATCAAGGTCTTCAAAGAAAAGGACCCGGCGGCCCTGCCGTGGGAATCCGTTGGGGCGCAGGTCGTGATCGAGTCGACCGGCCGCTTTACCGATGCGAACGACGCCAAGAAGCATCTGCGCGGGTCGGTGAAGAAAGTGATCATCTCGGCTCCCGCAAAAAATGAAGACATCACGCTGGTGCTGGGTGTGAATCACGAGAAATACGATGGAGCCAAGCATCACATTATTTCGAACGCTTCCTGCACGACGAACTGCCTCGCGCCCGTCGCGAAAGTTCTGCAAGATCAGTTCAAGATCGTCAGCGGCACGATGACGACGATTCACTCCTACACCAACGATCAGGTCATCCTCGACTTCCCGCACAAGGATCTGCGGCGGGCTCGAGCGGCGGCGTTGTCGATGATTCCGACGACCACTGGCGCTGCCAAGGCACTGAAGCTCGTGCTTCCGGAACTGGGTGGCAAGATCGATGGCTTCTCCATGCGCGTGCCGACACCGAACGTTTCCGTAGTTGACTTGGTCGTTTGGGTCGAGAAGAAAACGACCAAGGAAGAGGTGAACGCGGCGCTGAAGAAGGCAACTGAGTCCGGGCCGCTGAAGGGCTATCTCGCGTACGAAGAGCAGGAACTGGTTTCCTCCGACTTCAAAGGCAACTCTTTCTCTTCGATCGTAGATGCGCCTATGACCCTCGTGGTCGGCAGCAATTGCGTAAAGGTGATCTCCTGGTACGACAACGAGTGGGGATACTCCTGCCGCGTGCGCGACCTGATCAACTACATTGCCAGCAAGGGCCTGTAACGAGTTCCGAACCCAACCTAGCCGCAAAAAGCGCGGTTAGGTTGGGGCACCCGCTATTTCCCAAAACCCTGTACGAAGGACGACCAGCCATGGCCAAGCTTTCCATTCGTGATCTTCCGCTCAATGGCAACCGAATATTTGTACGCGTCGACTTCAACGTGCCACTGGAGGATGGGCGCGTCATGGACGACACCCGGATCCGCGAAACACTGCCGACCATCGAATATGCTCTGCGCCATGGAGCGCGCTTGATCCTGGCGTCGCACTTGGGCCGTCCCAAAGGCAAGCCCAATCCGAAGATGAGCCTGAAGCCAGTGGCCGAGCGGCTGCGCATGTTGCTTGACAAGGAGTTGGCGCGCGGAGAGAACGTGGGATTCTGTCCTGAGTGTGTTGGGCCCGAAGCTGAGGAAGTCGCAACTCAACTGGAGAAGGGACAGACGCTTCTGCTGGAAAACTTACGCTTCCACGTCCAAGAGGAAGCGAACGACGAGAAGTTCTCCCGGCAGCTCGCCAATCTGGCGGAATACTACGTCAACGACGCGTTCGGCGCAGCGCATCGGGCGCACGCATCCACCGTGGGCATGACCAAATTCATGAAGCAATGTGCTGCCGGGTTGCTGATGGAAAAAGAATTGAAGTACCTGGGCAAGGCCTTGGGGCATCCGGAGCAGCCGTTTGTTGCCATTCTCGGCGGCGCCAAGGTTGGCGACAAAATTGGAGTGATTAGGAATCTGATGGACAAGGTGGACTCGCTGATTATCGGCGGAGGGATGGCCTACACATTCCTGAAGGCGCAGGGACACGAGATCGGAACGTCTTTGCTCGAAGCCGACAAAGTGGAACTGGCGAAGCAGTTGCTGGCGGAGGCAAAGAAGCGGAATCTTAAATTCCTGTTGCCGATCGATCATGTCGTCGCGATCAAACCGGAGGCCAATGCGGTGGTACAGCAGATTGGCGAAGGACAGCCGATTCCGGCCGGCAAGATGGCGCTCGATATCGGTCCTAAGACGATTGAATTGTTTTCGGAGGAAATTTCGACGGCCCGGACGATTGTGTGGAACGGGCCGATGGGGGTATTTGAGGTTCCGGGATTCTCGCGGGGGACATTCAAAATCGCGCACGCTGTGGCCGACAATGGCGGCTCCATTTCAATTGTGGGCGGCGGCGATTCGGTTGCCGCGGTGCACGCAGCCAATGTTGCCGACAAGATAACGCATATTTCCACCGGCGGCGGTGCGTCGCTCGAATTCCTGGAAGGAAAGAAGTTGCCGGGAGTCGAGGCGTTGTCGGACAAGAAGTGACTTGTTGAGTAGCGCCGGCGTCCCGCCGGCTGTCCCGAGCGCATCTCGCCCTCGGCGTTGAACGGACGGACTGACCAGTGATGCCCGACACCGGCATAAGACGCTTCACAATTCGGCTCGTTTTCGATGGTGGCAAGGCGATTGAGATCCACGGCCCAGGCGATATCACGGAAGAGAGTACCGACGCAATCGTAAATGCCGCGAATTCGTCACTGCTGGGTGGAGGCGGCGTGGACGGTGCGATTCATCG
>CAZILJ010000124.1:0-2958 GCA_964539915.1 uncultured Acidobacteriaceae bacterium
CGCCACGCTTCGCTGGCAGAAACCCGCTGAAGCGAAACGAATCTGTCGGCAGCCCGCTCGCCACCAGCGCCGACAGAAAGGCTGACGCCCCCGGGATCGGCACCACCGGCACACGATGCCGGATCGCCAGCGTAATCAGCCGGTACCCCGGATCGGAAATTCCCGGCATTCCTGCGTCGGTTACCAGCGCGACGCTCGCGCCCTGCTGCATCTGTTTGACCAGCTCCGCCGAACGCGCTATCTCGTTGTGCTCGTGATAACTGGTCATGCGCGTCGCAATCGCATAATGGTTGAGCAGCTTCTTCGTCTGCCGCGTGTCTTCGCAGGCAATCACATCCACTTCCTTCAACACCCGTAACGCCCGCAATGTAATATCTTCCAGGTTTCCGATCGGGGTTCCCACCAGGTAGAGCGCCGGCCCCGCAGAAGCCTTACCCTGACGAGCCGTCTCATCGCTCGATTTCACCTGCGCGGATTTGTCCTCGGGTTCAGGTCCATCCTCACCGGACTCTCGCTCCGCCTCTGTCATGGCCGGAGTCTACCACCGCCCAGGTGGGGACAGCCGCCCCCGGCTGTCCAGTCGAGCAACGCTCGACGGCTGACCGTAACGTTCCAACCTTCCAGTCGTTTATCCTGAGGTAAGCAACGGAGGCCCGCCATGACCGCCAACGACTTCCGCAAGATGGCTCTCGCTCTTCCCGAGACCGAAGAGCACTCTCACATGAATCATCCCGACTTCCGGGTTGCCGGAAAGATCTTCGCAACACTGGGCTACCCCGACAAAACCCGCGGCATGGTGAAGCTCTCTCCCGAAGATCAGCACTACTATTCCAAGGATCATCCCGACGTGTTTATCCCGGTGAAAGGCGTTTGGGGACGCCGCGGAGCAACCAGCGTCCAGCTCAAAACCGCCAAGAAAAAACCCCTCCAGAAAGCCATCCAGGCCGCCTGGAGCTACAACGCCCCAAGGCGCCTGCTGGAGAACGGGAATGGGTGATTTAGGACTTGCTTAAAAGGTAGAATATTCGTATCAGCCGCGAAGCGGCGAAACAAGCAGCCCACGGCGCGAGCCGTGGAATTTAAGAAGCTAAATGAACAAGCCCCGGGAGGGACGAAAGAAACGTGCGCCACAGGCGCGTCCATTTACCGCCACAATTGACGCCACGGAACCCCCGCCCCTAAAATCAATATGAAACCGGGTTGTTCCTCACAACCGTCTCACACTCATGCCCCTTTACGAATACGAATGCAAGAAGTGCGGCCACCGCTTCGAAAAAATCCAGAAGTACTCCGACAAGATGGTTAAGAAGTGCCCCGAGTGCGGCGGCCAGGTCGAACAGATGATCTCCGCACCCGCGGTCCAGTTCAAAGGCTCCGGATGGTACGTCACTGACTACGCAAAGAAGGGTTCGTCGCAAGGATCCTCGGGCGGAGATTCCGGACCGAAAGACAAAAAGGACGATAAACCCAAGTCAGATACCCCGTCGAAAGACAGCTCGTCGAAGGAAAGTTCGGCCAAAGAGAGCAGCCCGAAAGAAAGCTCTTCGAAAGAGAGCTCTTCCAGTTCCGCTAAGGAAACTCCGCGACGAGGCTCCGGCAGGCACAAATAAGCGGCTCCGCGCACGCGAAGCCGCCAAACTGCAACACGATCGGCCTCCGACTGCTGCCCTACTTCAACTCTTGCTCGAACTGATCCGCGATCATGGTGAACAGATGTACCCGCGAATCTCTCCCCGCAATACTGTGCGTCTTGTTCGGATAAATCATGAGCCGAAACTGTTTCCCCGCCTTGATGAGCGCATCGATCATCTGAATGCTGTTCTGGAAATGCACATTATCGTCACTCGTGCCGTGCACCAGCAGAAGCGCTCCGTGCAGGTTCTCAGCTGACCTGGTCACATCGGACTGTTCATAACCTGCCTTGTCGTCCTTGAGCACACCCATGTACCGCTCCGTATAGATGGAGTCATAGTTCACCTGATCAGTCACCGGAGCGACCGCCACGCCGGCGCGAAATCGGTCGGAATGCGTCATCGCATAGAGCGTCATCGATCCCCCGTTCGACCAGCCCCAGATGGCCATGCGATCTTTGTCGAGCTGCGGGTACTGCGCAAACAATTGATCCAGAGCCGTCAGCTGATCTTTCAGTTCGACAGCGCCAAATTCGTGCCGGATCGCCGTCTGGAACTTACGATCCCGCCCCGGCGTCCCGCGATTATCCACCGCAAAAATGGCAAAGCCCTTGCGCGAAAGAATTTCGTCGAAAGGATCAGGCGCTCCTTTCCTCACCATCTGCGCCGCCGGGCCCCCATAAATGTTCACGATCAGCGGAATCTTCCCGCTGGCGGGCGTATCTGCAGGAAGCAAGAGCCGCCCGTAGAGGGTCGTCCCATCGTCCGCTTTGAACTCCAGATATTGCGGCGACCGCAACCCATATTCGGCGATGGCGTCGTGCGCCTTCCACACCGGTTTACAATCTCCGCCCACGGCGCAAAGCGTCATCGTCGTCACCGTCTGCGGACCAAAATAGGTATGCGTGTAGTGCTTCCCATCGTCGCTGAAATTTGCGGAATGCATTCCCTCTTCCGAGGTCAGCGCTTTGCTCCCCGAACCATCCAGCTGCACCGAAAAAATGTGCGACTGCCGCGGATCATCCTTGTTCCCAGAGTAAAACGCCGTGCCCGACGCCTCGTCCACACCCTCAATTCCCTGCACCTCGAAGTCGCCCTTCGTCAGTTGCCGCTCCAGCTTGGCTTCCGCGGCCATCGGGTTCTGCTTGTCGAAGCTGTATAGATAAATGTGCATGTTCCCGTCGCGCCAGCTGGGCCACAGAAACTGCCCATTGGATTTCAGGAACCTCACCTCCACATGATCGAAGTCGATCCACGCCCCAGGCGTAGATTCGGTCAGCACAATGCGCGACTTCCCTGATTTCGCGTCCACGAAATACAGGTCCAT
>CAZILJ010000125.1:0-3473 GCA_964539915.1 uncultured Acidobacteriaceae bacterium
TCACGGTGCAGAAGTCAGTAAAGCGGCTGAAAGAACTCGACGAGATGGCCACGGATGGCCGCTACGAGTTACTGCCTAAGAAAGAAGTCATCAAGCTGGAGCGCGAGCGTAAGCATTTGCAGGCGAACCTGGCTGGCATCAAGAATATGAGCCGCCTCCCGGATGCCATCTTCGTGATCGATTCGAACAAAGAGCAGATTGCGGTGCGCGAGGCGCGCAAGCTGGGGATTCCCGTGGTCGCGGTAGTCGACACGAATTGCGATCCCAGCGAAGTGGACTATGTGATCCCAGGCAACGACGATGCGTTGCGCGCGATCCGGCTGTTCACGTCGAAGATCTCGGAGTCGATTGCCGAGGGTGCGCAGTTGATGACCGACAAGCAGGTTGCCGACATGCAGGCGGCTGCCGATGCGGCTCAGGCCGCGACGAGCGAGCCCCACTTGGAGGAAGCGGGCGTCGATGCCTCCGAAGAGATCAGCATGGAAGAAGTGTTGGGCCCGGGAACGCACAAGAAGCCGGTGGTCAACGAAGAGGCTGAACTGCCGAAGGCTGAGAGCCAGACGGTTTAAGAGGCAGCTCTCAGTTCCTGGTGCTCAGTGGAAAGAACAAAACCGGGCATTTGAAATCAGACCCGCGCGGGTCGTCCGGCGCGGGTCATTGTTTGTAGTTTGCAGTTTCGAGTTTCAGGTTTCGAGTTTCGGGTGGCCTGAAATGACGACATCATCCGCAATCACCCGAAACTAGAAAACAGAAACTAGAAACTGGAAATTTATTTATGGGTACGACTACAGTGAATATCTCCGCGGCACAAGTGAAGCATCTCCGGGAAAAGACCGGAGCTCCAATGATGGATTGCAAGCAGGCCCTGACCGAAGCCAAAGGCGATGTGGAGCAGGCGGTCGTGATTCTGCGCAAAAAGGGCGTTTCAGTGGCAGCCAAGAAGGCGACGCGGGTGACCAGTGAGGGAGCCGTTGCCAGCTACATTCATGCCGGCGGCAAGATTGGTGTGCTTGTCGAAGTGAACTGCGAGAGCGATTTCGTAGCGCGCACCGATGACTTCAAAGAACTGGTGCACGACGTCGCCATGCACATCGCAGCCAGCGATCCAAAGTTCGTGCGCAAGGAAGACGTGACCAAGGCGGACTTCGATCGCGAGAAGGAAATCTATATCGCGCAGGCTGTCGCCTCGGGCAAGCCGCAGAACATCGCGGAGAAGATGGTCGCGGGCAAGATGGAGAAGTTCTACGAAGAGGTCTGCCTGCTGGAGCAGCCCTTCATCAAGGACCAAACCATCTCCATCTCGCAGTTGATCGCAACCAAAATTGGCAAGCTCGGCGAAAACATTGCGGTGCGGCGCTTTGCCCGGTTTAAGGTGGGTGACGCCGGCGAAACGATCGCCAGCACGAAGCCCACAGAGCCGAAAGGCGAATAATTCAGGGGCGCCCGATGGGCGCCCTTTTTTCTTGCCGTTTTATTTTGCTGGGCGCGAGGGCGAGACGCCCTCGCGACAGCCGGCGGGACGCCGGCGCTACGAGGCTCTTTCATGACGACCCCGACTCCTGCCTTTAAACGAATCCTGCTTAAGCTGTCTGGCGAGGCTCTGGCGGCCAACCAGGGTTTTGGTGTGGAAACCGCGCGCATCCACGAGGTCGCGGCGGAATTGGCCGACGTGCACAAACTGGGAGTGCAGCTTGCCATTGTCGTGGGCGGAGGGAATTTTTTCCGTGGCGTGGCGCAGCAGGCGAAGGATATGGACCGGGTTTCCGCCGATCACATGGGCATGCTGGCGACCGTCATCAACGCGCTGGCCTTGCAGGATGCCTTGGAGAAGCAGGGCGTCTATACACGCGTGCAGTCTGCGATCGAGATGAACCAGGTGGCCGAGCCTTTCATTCGCCGCCGAGCTATTCGTCACCTGGAGAAGGGGCGAGTCGTGATTTTTGCCGGCGGAACGGGCAATCCCTATTTCTCGACCGATACCGCCGCGTCTCTGCGCGCCATGGAGATCAAGGCCGAGGCCATTTTGAAAGCAACCCGAGTGGATGGCATCTACGACGCCGATCCGCTCAAAGTGGACGGCGCCAAGAAATTCAACCACATCTCCTACATGGACGTTCTGAGACTCGGGCTGAAAGTAATGGACTCCACCGCCATCAGCCTCTGCAAAGACAATAACCTTCCCATCATCGTATTCAACCTGAACCACCATGGAAACATCCGGCGCGTCGTGCTGGGAGAGAAGATCGGATCGAGGGTCAGCGCCCAGGGGGCTGCCTAACATCAGTCAGGGATTATCGCGGATCAACAACAGATGATCAGTGTCTCTCTCCTTGGAGTTAAGCGTGAATCCGTGGCAGCTTATTTTTTGCGGGTTTATAATTCAGCGTTTTGATACTCAAATGATGCGGGGCTAAAACTATGGCTCAAGCGACAATGTCGGCGATAGCCGGCCTGAAGGAAACATACCTACAACTGAAGACACGGATGGAAAAAGCGGTTGAAGACTTTCGCAAAGCCATGGCGGGAGTTCGGACGGGGCGAGCATCGGTTCATATGCTTGATGGCGTGACCGTGGACTACTACGGCTCGCAGATGCCGTTGAACCAGATTGCGCAGGTGCACGCGCCCGAGGCGCAGTTGATTACGGTGCAGCCCTTTGACCCTTCGCAGCTTGGCGCGATCGAAAAATCAATTCGCGCCGGAGACATGGGCTTGAATCCGATGAACGATGGCAAGCTCATCCGCGTGCCCGTACCGGCCCTAACGCAAGAGCGGCGGCAAGACATGGTGAAGCATCTGCACCGCGTGCTCGAAGAACATCGCACGGCGGTGCGCAATATTCGCCGCGACGGCAACGATGCGATCAAGAAAGCACTGAAAGACAAGAAGATTACCGAGGACGAAGAGAAGCGCTCTCTCGAGGAAATCCAGAAGCTGACCGACGACGAAATCAAGAAGATGGAAGAGATGAGCAAGGCCAAAGAAAAGGAAGTTCTGGAACTGAAATAAGATTGTAGAGGATTCACAGGATTGCCGGTTCTGGGCCCCCTTCTGTTTATCCGATTTTCGTTCATCCCTGCCCAGGTAATAACCAACGTATAATCGAAGCGATGAAGCAAGTCGTCCATGCCGCGTGTCCGCACGATTGTCCTGATGCCTGCGGGCTGCTAATCACTGTGCAGGACGGGCGGGCCACCAAGATTCAGGGCGATCCTGAGCATCCGGTGACGCGGGGGTTTTTGTGTGCCAAGGTGGCGAAATATCTCGATCGCGTGTATTCGCCGGATCGGGTGTTGTATCCCATGCGGAGAATTGTGGCGAAGGGGCCGGCGCCGGGGCCGCGGAGCCTCGCCGCCCCTCCCCACCGGGTCATGGACCCGGTCCCACACGAGCAGACATGGAAGCGGATTTCGTGGGACGAGGCGCTCGACGCGATTGCGTCGCGCTTTCGCCGAATGACGGAGGAATTCGGC
>CAZILJ010000126.1:0-2528 GCA_964539915.1 uncultured Acidobacteriaceae bacterium
ATCAATCCCGCGATCGCCCAAGGCATCTCGAACTATGTAGGTTCAATTGAGGTCGGAAAGCTAGCGGACCTTAGCATTTGGAGTCCGGGCTTCTTTGGCGTCAAGCCGGCGTTGGTGTTGAAGAGCGGAATGATTGCGGCCGCAATCATGGGCGATCCCAACGCGTCCATTCCGAATCCCCAGCCGGAATATTATCGGCCGATGTTTGCAGCCTTCGGCCGCGCCATGACGGAAAGCTCCGTCACGTTCGTAAGCCAAGCCTTCTCGCAGAACGGCGAGTCTCTCGGACTCGCAAAGAAGCTTCTACCTGTCGTCAACACCCGCAAGATCGGCAAGCGCTCCATGATCCTTAATGACGCGACACCGCGCATGGACGTCGATCCGGAAACCTATGAAGTGCGCGCCGATGGCCGCTTGCTCACCTGTGAACCGGCAAGAGTGCTGGCTTTGGCTCAGCGGTATTTCTTGTACTGAGGAACAGATGCGAAACGCGTCCATTCATTGCTCTGCGGGACACTGGCCAGAAGAAAAGGCCATCGGCACTCTCACCCTGGATTTCGACGCGCGGCATCGACGGCGCATTCGCCTCACGGCAGACAACGGCGAGGACATCCTCCTTGACCTGCCGAAAACGGTCGCCATGGCCGATGGCGACGGACTGCAACTCGACGACGGTACGTGGCTACGGATCACCGCGGCCTCCGAAACTCTCATAGAAGTCCGGCACAAAGATCGCTATCAACTGATACGACTCACTTGGCATCTCGGAAATCGCCATCTCCCCACGGATATTCGCGAAGACGCTCTCCGCATCCGACCCGATCACGTGATTGAAGAAATGCTGCAAGGTCTCGGAGCCGATCTCTGCAAAGTACAAGCCGCTTTCCAACCCGAAGGTGGAGCCTACGGTGCTACGCACAGTGACGGCCACCATCATCACCACGACAATCACAATCACGACCACCATCATGACAACGAGCCACACCGCCATGCGTAACGGGCTAGATTCCCTTCAGCCGCTGCCATTCCTTCGACTACAGACCTGGCTCTCTCCGATTTTCCCAACCGGCTCCTACAGTTATTCGCACGGACTCGAATGGGCAGTGGAAGTTGGGTCTGTATCCGACCGGGTGAGCCTTGTCGACTGGCTAGCTGCGGACCTTTGCTACGGTTCCGGGAGAAATGAAGCGCTCTTTTTGCGCGAGGCTTGGTCTTCCGCCGTTCTCGGCGATCAATGTAGACTGCTCGAAATTGCGGAACTCGCCGCGGCTTTTCGCGGAACCTCTGAATTCGCGCTCGAATCGGCGCAGCAGGCCTCCGCGTATCACGCAACTCTCCGCCAGGTGTGGCCTGATTCCCTCTTGAGTGAAGTCGCGGAAAACCTCCAGGACCGCCGCATACCACTGTCTGTGGCCCTCGTGCTTGGCATCTGCTGCGCAAAACAAAGCATCCCGCTGGTTCTCGCGCTGCCTGCTTATTTGCAAAGCTACGTCGCCAATCTGGTGACCGCCGGCGTGCGGCTCATTCCTCTCGGTCAGACCGATGGGCAAGCTGCGATTGCCGCGCTCGAAGACACCGTTCTCGCTACGAGCGCAGATACGGTAATCACCACGATCCACGATCTTGGGTCCGCCGCGTTCATGGTGGACCTCGCTTCGATGTCTCACGAAACTCAATATACGAGGTTGTTTCGATCATGACTCACCGCTCTGCCACACTCTCGCAAAAGCACCCACTTCGCGTCGGCATTGGTGGCCCGGTTGGGTCGGGCAAGACCGCTCTGGTCGAAGCGCTCTGCAAGCGCCTTCGCGACCATTACGATATCTACGTGATCACAAATGACATCTATACCAAAGAAGATCAGCTCATCCTGACTCGCGCGGAAGCTCTTCCAGCCGAGCGCATCATGGGTGTTGAGACCGGAGGATGTCCTCACACCGCGATTCGCGAAGACGCCTCCATGAACCTCGCGGCGATAGACGAAATGAACGGAAAATTTCCCCACGCTGACTTGTGTTTCGTCGAGTCTGGTGGAGACAATCTGGCCGCAACGTTCAGCCCGGAACTCGCCGACTTGACCATCTATGTCATCGACGTTGCGGAGGGCGAAAAAATACCGCGCAAAGGCGGCCCGGGCATTACGCGGTCCGATCTTCTGATCATCAACAAAATTGACTTGGCGCCCATGGTAGGTGCCGACCTCGAGATCATGAAGGCCGATACGTTGAGAATGCGCGCGCAGAGGCCTTTTGTCTTTTCCAACCTGAAAAGTGGCGAGGGCGTCGACCCGATCGCGAACTTCATCATTGAAAAGGGCGGACTGGCCTCTCACGCAGCCTAGTTGTGCAGTGTCTAGTTGAGGAAAAGTCGAGATTTAGACCGTGCCTCAACGTTTATCCAGTAAGGAGAATCAGATGAGCGTGATTTCCCGAGGATTTTCCGGCCGCGGAAATGCGGCAACCGCCAACCTTCCGCCAGGGCAGTATCTCACTACAGACTTTCCGGTGTTGTCGGCCGGTCCGACTCCG
>CAZILJ010000127.1:0-1952 GCA_964539915.1 uncultured Acidobacteriaceae bacterium
CGATCGCGCAGCTCTCCGGAGGCGAGTTCTTTCACTTCCACGATGCCAAGGATCTGAAGGCTGGTCTCATCGCGTTGTCGAACGATGTGCCCAACTATTACGTATTGAGTTTCCGCCCGACAACGCCCACGCCCGGACCACATGCGCTTCATGTGGAGACCAAGGGTCGTCCGCAGTTGGTGCTAACCTCCCGACGCGAATACTGGATTGACGACGACGCGACGCGCTAGGCCCCCTGCATTCCTCGGAGAGCTTCAGTCCCCGAGGAGTCCTTGCGTTCGTCTTTAACTTAAGGCCCCTTCCCTCCACCGGCACCACCCGGCTTCAGCGGTACTGCGAGCCCTTCCGCCACCCCACGCATCCGTGGCAAGATCGCGCAATTCTAGTGTGGCCTGACTCTTGACGACTGTTACCGCACGCGCGACCAAGCGCTCCACTGGGGTCGCTCACGGGGCCGGCGATCGCTCCGGTATCGGCTGTCTGGCCGTACATCGGCAGAGAGCAAAGAGCGAGCACGGAGGTCCAGAGGACGGTGTGGAACGCGCGCGTAACCAGATGTTCCACATCACGTCGTTCCTCCAATCACCACAGCGGGGCGAGAGAACGAATCGAGCGTAGTAGGGTGCAGATGAGTCGGCGGTTTCGCTTACACACTTCTCACGCTTTCAAGGCTTCCGCGGCGCGGATAAACTTTAACAAAAGTGAGCTATCTCTGTGGGGTTCACGCGGATACGATCGGCACGGTGAATCCGGCCTGAGGCCATCAGATTCGACAGCGGGTCCGCCGCGAGAGCGTATTCGTGCTCAAGCCGCCGGAGACTCTCCACCGTCGCCATAAACCTGTAGTCCACTGGTTCGTGGCAGTGTTTTCAGGCGGACCAACGAGTCTGGCGCAGGTCCGTCCAGGTATCACCATCCTCGTAGCGCTCCGGATGGAGCACCTTCGAACGAGGATCTTCCGCGGTATCGAGTTGCAGGACCATCCACTTGGGATACGGAACGCCGGGGTCCGATACCGCGTCTAAGCGCCGGACGTCGTCGCCCGAAAGCTGCAGGTCTACCGCGCGGACGTTATCTTCCAGTTGCTCGGGCTTCCGGGCGGCGATGATCACACTGCTGACGGCCGCCCGTCCCAATACCCATGCGAGCGCCACCCGAGCCGGGGTCGCGTCATGTCGATTGGCTACTTCCTTCAATTCATCTAAGACGCCGTAGCCCATCTCTCTGTCGAAGGGCACGAAATTGCCCGCTTCGGCGAAACGTGTGCCGCCGGGAGCAGGGTCAGCGCGAGTGTATTTGCCTGACAGAAATCCGCCAGCCAGCGGGCTCCAGACCAGGATGCCGATGTTGTGATACTCGGCAAACGATTGGAACTCGTATTCGAGACCCCGGCCAACGAGGCTGTAGTACATCTGCGCCGTTACGTATTTCTCCAACCCCAGCTGATCCTGCAGCATGACCGCCGTGGCCGCCTGCCAGGACAAAAAGTTGGACAGCCCGATGTAGCGCACCTTCCCCTGGCGCACAAGATCGTCGAGCGTCCGAAGAGTTTCCTCGAGCGGCGTGTTGCTGTCCCATCCATGGATCTGGTAGAGGTCGAGATAGTCGGTCTGCAGCCGTCGGAGGCTGGCCTCTACTTCGTGCATGATGTTCACGCGAGTCGCGCCGCTGCGGTTGAAGTTCCCGTTCATAGGCAGTCGGACTTTTGTGGCAAGAACAATCTCGTTCCTCACGCCCTTCAAGGCATTTCCCACCAGAGTCTCGCTCTCCCCAAGGCTATAAACGTCCGCTGTATCGATGAAGTTGATTCCCCTGTCCAGGGCTAGCTTCACCATGCGCGTTGTGTCCTCCTTACCCAGATTGCCCATGTTCATCTTGCCACCGAACTGCATCGTGCCAAGTGCCACGCTGCTGACGATAAGTCCGGTATTCCCAAGTTTCCTGTACTTCAT
>CAZILJ010000128.1:0-6648 GCA_964539915.1 uncultured Acidobacteriaceae bacterium
CCACGGGCGGAATGCAGGCGAAGCTGGACGCGTGCGGCCTCACCGCCCTTCTGACCGATTACGATTGGTTTGCGTCAAGTCACGACAATGCAAAACTGCTCCGGGAAGCACTCCGCCTAGCCGCTTACGTGGTCTCAGACGATCGGACGCAACTTGCCGGTCAGCTTCTCGGGCGGCTTCCCCCAGGGTTGTCAGTGGCGATTGACTTGCTGCGCGCCCAGATAGAGCAATTCGCTCGTAAGCCCTGTCTCAAACCGTTGAGGCGCTTACTGACACCACCGGGAGGAGCCCTGATGTTCACTCTCGCGAGTCATACCGCGCGTGTTCGGACGCTTGCGTTGAGTCCGAACGGCGAAACCGCCGTCTCAGCCTCGGACGATCACACAATCAAAATCTGGGATCTTCAGAAAGGTACCTTGGAGAAAACCCTTACCGGCCACTCGGACTCGATACGGGCCATAGCACTTCTACCCAGTGCGGAACGTCTCGTTTCGGCAGCGGACGATCATACCCTTCGTATCTGGAACCTGTCCTCCGGTCTTCAAGAAGCTTGCATTGACACGCAACTTGACTGGATCCGCGGACTCATAACACTGCCCGGCCCGTCGCGCGTCGGTTCGATATCGGACGACCGAGTCATCAAAATCTGGGATCTTGATCGTAAAGAGGTCGTGAGGACGTTTCGGGGCCATACCGCCGAGATCAATTGCGCCGCACTCGCCCCCGATGGCGTTTCGTTGATCTCAGGAGCCGACGACCGCACTCTTCGAATATGGAGACTGGATGGAGAAGAATTGCCGGTTGTTTTGAAGGGCCACGGTTCCCGCATCGTCGGCATGGCGGTTTCGTCGGCAGGACAGATTGTCTCTGTCTCGGCGGGTGGTACTGTCCGGCTGTGGATGGGCGCACCGAACTGGGAGTCTCGCATTCTGCGTTGGCGCCCCGAAGGAGTCCGGAGCGTGAGCTTCACGCCCGATGGCAACACGGTAATCGCTGCCTCAGCCGATAGCAACATTCACCTCTGGAACTTGGCGAGCGAAAGCGAAGGAGTTCTCGAAGGACATTCGGATTGGGTCAACTGCGTCGCGTCTACGCCAGATGGCCGCTATGCGTTGTCCGGTTCGGACGATGGCACTCTAAAGCTCTGGGATTTGCGCCGCATGTCAGCCACCGCTAGCCCGCGCGATCATGGCGATCGCGTTCGTGCCGTTGCGGTCACCGGTGATGGCTTAACCGCCTTGTCGACTTCCGATGATCATACCCTTCGCATTTGGGATATAGCGTCGAGGACCGTGCGCAAGGTTCTTCGGAACCAGCACTATTGGGTTTTTGCCTGCACACCTGTCGCGCCGAACGTCGTTTCGTCGGGAAGTGGGGGCAGTTGCTATGCCTGGGACCTCGCCTCGGAGCAGGAACTTCAGCGCTTCACCGGCCACCAGGATCGCGTTCGCTCACTAGCGGTTACGCCTTGCGGCAAGCGCCTTGTATCGGGCGGAGATGACAGCACCATTCGTGTTTGGGAAATCCAGTCGGGACGCGAGCTTCTGTGCATTCGGCTGGAAAGACAGTGGCCCAGGTCAATCGCGGTTACTCCCGATGGCCGGTGCGCCGTCACCGCGGCTGAGACGAGCACTCTGAAGCTGTGGAATCTTGAGACTGGGATCGAAGTTAGAAGCTTCCATGGTCACACCGCACGCGTCAACTCGGTCTTAGTTGCGGAAGACGGTCGGACCCTCGTTTCTGCCTCCGACGATCACTGCCTGCGAACCTGGGACATTGCAACCGGTCAGCCCTTGCATGTAATGACAGGCCATAACGCAAAAGTGAATGCAATCGCAGCCTTGCCAGGCGGCAAACTCGTGGTCTCGGCCTCGGACGATTGCCGCCTGGCTGTTTGGGATATCGTGCGCGGCCAGTCGATCGCTATGTTCACGGTAGAGAGCCCTCTGCTGACGTGTGCCACCGCCCCCCGAACTCCTGAGATCATCGCGGCGGACCGTTCTGGGTTAGTTCATTTCTTCGAGTTTCAAGACGATCTTCCGAATTTGAGCTCCAAAATAGGGGTTAAGAATGCCGAGGCAATCGACCCAGCATAAGCTCGAACGACTCCGGCCTCCACGGGTCCACATCACCTATGAGGTCGAAGCGGGCGGCGCTGTTGAAGTCCAGGAGTTGCCGTTCGTCATTGCCGTTCTTGGCAGTTTCTGCGGGAGTTCGGAGAACCGTCCGGTCTTTCCGGATCGCGTTTTCCAACGGATCGACTTCGACAATTTCAATGCTGTTATGGACCAACTGAAGCCACGCGCTCGCTTTAAGATTCCGAGTTTTCCGTCGGGTGGCGAATTCGACGTTGATCTTACGTTCAGTGCGATTGAAGATTTCGAGCCTCATCGGCTGATTGATCGTATTGCACCGCTCAATGAACTAGCGAAGCGCCCTGCCTCCGAGGGGACTGACACTCTCAACCGTTATCTGGATAGGATCTTGCACGCACCGGAGTTTCGGGCGGTGGAGGCGGCATGGCGAGGCTTGTGGTATCTCGTGTCGCAAACCGAGACGAGTTCGCAGTTGCAGATCAAAATGCTCGACGTCTCGAAATCCGAGCTCCTGCGCGATCTGCAGCGCGCTTCTGCAGTTGACCAATCGTGGTTATTCAAGCGAGTTTATGAAGATCCTTATGGCGGGTTCCCGGTTGCGCCCTTTGCTCTTCTGATAGGGGACTTCGCCTTCAGCAGCACACCTGAGGACATTGAGTTGCTAGAGAAACTCGGGGAGATTGCGAGTCGCTGTCTTGCTCCTTTTATAGGAGGCGCGGCACCAGAGATGTTGGGTCTCGATGACTTCCAACGCTTGCCATACCTACGGGATCTCGCGCGGGTGTTCACTTCTGCCGAGTATGCGAGATGGAGAAGCTTCCGGCAATCCGAGGTTGCTCGCTACGTTGCGCTTACCTTGCCACGCTTCTTGCTGCGTCCACCCTATGGGATCCGACCCGGTGTTGCGGGCGAATTTCAGTATGTGGAAGACACGCGCGACGACCTTCACCTGTCGTGGGGCAATGCAGCATTTGCCTTCGGTGCATGTATAGCGAATGCCTTTGCCCGCTATGGATGGTGTGCCGCAATTCGTGGTGTTGAAGGTGGGGGTCTCGTGGAAGGTTTGCCAACCCGGATCCGGCACGACGAAGAGGACGGCAACATTCGATTGAGCGTGGAGGTTGCTCTCCACGACCGGCGAGAAAAGGAGGTGTCCGACCTAGGGTTCATCCCGCTGGTTCAATTCAAGGGCACAGATTCAGCGGTCTTTTTCTCCGTGCAATCCTGCCGCCAGCCCCAGCAGTACGCGGCGGAGGCCGCGAATACCAACAGCCGATTGTCTTGCCAACTACCATATCTACTGACCTCCTCACGTTTCATGCATTACCTCAAGGCAATGGCGCGCGATAAGGTCGGGTCGTATATGGCTCGCGGCGACTGGGAGCAGATTCTTAATAGCTGGATCTCGCGCTACGTCTTGGTCGACGATCAAGCATCGCCCGCAGTCCGTGCGACAAGACCATTGCGCGAAGCTCGGGTCGATGTTTCCGAGGATCCGGATAAGCCCGGAAGGTACCGGATCGTAGCCTACTTGCGCCCGCACTTCCAGTTGGACGAACTGTCTGTCTCTCTGCGGGTCATAGGGTACATCTAGGTCCGAGCACCAGTCCCCCAGGATCGCGGCGCTACTCCAGCTTCGGCAAGTGCTCCGGCAGCACGAGCAGCCGTATGGATCGTGCCTGCCCGGGAGTTCGTTGGACGAAGCCGCTGAGTTCGAGCGTCTTGATCATCTGGTGAACAGACGGCGGCGTGGTCTGAAAGTACCGCTGGAGGTCCGATTCCGCGGGTGCCCGGCCGTGGATCTTCGAGTAGTGGTAAATGAATGCCAGATACTGCCCCTGTTTCTTCGTGAACAGCGGCTCGAGCGATGGATCGAGCTTTGGCGCCGGATCAATGCGCACTCGGAATGCGTCCTCGCCGAAGCTGTCATATACGCCCACTTTCAGAATCCACACTTGGCCGCCGATCGCGGTCCGAACCGGCTTTTTCCGGGCGGCAGAGAGATTCTCGCGCAATTCTTTGGCCTCGCGGCTCGAGCTTCGAAAGTTCGCGGTGCCAAACGCAATGTCGCCCTTACGTGCAAAGACCCAATCACGGCAGTCCTTGTATTCCACTTCAATGGACTGCGCGCCCAAGGACAGAGCGTGCTCGCACAGGTCTTCCAGCAGAGTCTTTGGTTTGCTCATGAATCAGAATTGCACAAGCCGCCGGTCGCGCGCTCAAACGAAAGGGGGGCTCGGCGAACCTGGCTTCGCCCCGCGAGCCTGTTTGGGCCCGAGTTCCCTAGAACGGAACCGAGTCATCGCCAATCCCTTGGTGCTGACCTGGCGCGGCACCGGTGCTAGACGCTTTCGCCGGCTTCGCTTTGCTGTCTTTGCGCTTCGTTGGGCGGGTCTCGTGCTCATTCCGCGCCCAATAGTCCTCCCAGTAGAGTTGCTCCTCGAACTGGCGCATAGCCTCTTGATCAAGCTCGACTTCCGCTGGCACGGGCGCCGGGAGCGCTTTCTTACCGAGCATGTGGCCGAAGCGCTCGCGGTATAGTTCGCGGACCCATTGGTTTACGGGCAGCTTCCATTTGTGCTTGGGACCGGGTCTGGCTCGAATGAGCGCATCGGGCCGAAAGCCAAGTCTCTTGGCCATTTCGATGTCGTTCCGATTTAGCCGGCAGAGTCTGATTGCCTCCGGCCAACTGCGCTGTTGCGGCTTCTTACCCATGCTATGCTAAAACGGTTTTACGCTGATTTTCCCTCGGAGCGCAAGTGCGCGAGTTACCTATCGCGCGCCCCAAGTTCCGATTTTCATTGCTATATGGGTGGGCCCGCAGGGCCATGCGAACCGTTCCGTGTCCGATAGTGTCCGAGTGGTCGCTACCCCGGAGATTACGAGCGAATCGAGCCAGGTTTCCCACAACGCCGTTTCTGGACCTTGAGACGAAGTCACCTGCCTCGAGGCTGGACTCCGCAATTCTTTCCGGATTGCTGAGCGGCCGTCCGGAGCTCGGTCGAAAGATCAATACCGAGCGTTATTGACGGATTGGTTCTGTTGGCTGCCAACTGAGAACGGGACCGGCTGCGCGGTTGTGCTCAATGCGCATCTTCATGGCCTGAGCCTTCTCCTACGCCTCTTTGCTGAAAGGACGGGTTTGAGCACTGATCGTAGAACCGGTGAATCCTGACAGAACTGGAAGGACGAATCGGGATGATCTCTTCAAGAGGATGGCTCCTGTCCTTTCTGACTAATAAATGACTTTCAGAGAAAACTGAATCTGCCGCGACGTTCCCGCGGTCTTGCTAATAATTCCAAACCCTGAGCCTTTAATGGTGTTCGCTGGCAGCCCCATGTTGACGACGTTGAACAGATTGAACAACTCGGCGCGGAATTGCAGGTCCGCGCGCTCCAGACCGCTTTCCCGATGGCCTATCGCGGTCGTCTTGATTAGCGCGAAGTCGAAGTTGTAGTACGCGGGCCCGCGAAACGTATTGCGGCCGAGTGTTCCGAACCGCCCCGAGTTAGGTCCGGAACCGCCCGGTATCCCAATCGGAATTGAAAAGAAGCTCGCGTTGTCCGCGCCGCGCCCAAAATAATCCTCACGCCGTCGTGTTGAACTGTGGGCCGTCGAAAGATCCGGTATTCCGATCTGGTCAGGACGGTCCGCTCCAATCGTTCCTGCACCCGTCTGCTGGATGCCCGAGTACACCGTGAACGGCGAACCACTCGTGATCGTGGAGATGCTGAGCAGTTGCCAGCCCTTGGTCAACACCTTGAGCCGATCTGGCTGCAATCCCAAATGCTCCAGCTGCAGAGGTTGTGCTGCGCTGAGCGTGAAAGCGTGCGTCACGTCGAAGCTCGAGGGTCCTTTTTCCGAGCGTGTATCGAATGGGTTCTGCGGGCTGAAAACTGCGACTGCACCCGTCGATCCTGCTCCTCCGAGCACACCGCTAACGTCATCCAGAGATTTACCCCAGGTGTATCCTGCCTGTATTGCCGGACCACCGTGGCCAACATTCCCGGACAATGACGTCTGCAACGCGTCATACGACGAGTGGGACGAAGCCGTAACTACCGACTCAAATCCGAAACCTCCCGTCACCGCTCCGGCGCTGTCGAAGTTCGTATACCGTGCCAAACCCGGCTCCGCTCCCTGATACGCATTCGGATACAACATTCTTGGAAGTCGAGATGCTGCAGTTCCGACATACCCGACGTCAGCCGTCAGCTTTCCGAAGGCACGCTCCAGTCCCAATGTCCAAGTCTCGAGGAAACCATTGCCGAAGTGACGATCGATCCCGCTCAGATTCAGCAGCGATAGCTGGTGACTTGGCGACAGTGCCGCCAAATCTTCCTGATATCGATTCACATCCATCACCGTATTCGCTGGTACTTTCTTCGGATCGCCGCTGGCCAGAACGTTCACGCCATCTGGCGTATAGACCTGTGGCAATTGTCCAGGCGTGATCTGGAACCCGTAAGCAATCTCTCCATTCTTCGCCGCATTGACGCGCGGATAAACGACGTATGGAGTCGATCCCGTCAGAAGATTGTCCTGCCAGAT
>CAZILJ010000129.1:0-2269 GCA_964539915.1 uncultured Acidobacteriaceae bacterium
AGCAGGATACGGTTCGGGTGCTCAGCAATTTTAATAATGCGGCGTTCACTGTAACCGGTTCCTATCCGCCGTTTGGCTACATCCGCAGTCTCGATGTCGGCGCGGGGCGTTTCTATGACTGGGACGACATGCGCGAACAGCGGCGTGTGGCCTTTCTCGGTTCGGATGCGGCCAAGCAATTATTTCCCGGGCGCAATCCGGTGGGGGATACGATTTATCTGAATGACTTTCCTTATGCCGTGATTGGTGTAATGGCGAAGAAGAAGCAGGACTCCAGCTACGATGGCTGGGACGTGAATAAAGTCTTCGTGCCCTTCGCGGCGATGCGACGCGACTTCCCCGACAAACCTCCCGGCACAAATTCTACGTTTGATCAGTTGCTGGTCACTCCGAAATCGGTCGACCAGCATTTGGCCTGCAAGCGTGAAGTGCGCACAGCTCTAGCTCGCATGCATCGCTATGATCCGAACGACAAAGAAGCTTGTCCGATTTGGGATACGGTGCAGGAAGCGCAGGCCTTCAAGACGATGACCGATGGCATGAAATTCTTTCTGGGAGCGGTTGGGATCGTGACCTTGATTCTGGGTGGCATCGGGGTAATGAACGTGATGCTCGTTGCGGTGCGGGAGCGTACTCGCGAGATTGGCGTTCGCAAGGCAATTGGGGCGCCGGCGGGGACGATTCTGCGTCAATTTTTTATTGAAGCGCTCATCATCGCCGGGTTGAGCGGAGGAGTCGGTCTAGGCGTAGCGTTTGGATTTTGCGCGCTGGTAAACATGTTGCCCATGCCGGATTTCTTTGCGGGATTGATTCCGAGTTGGAGTTCCGGCCTGATTGCTGCCGCGCTGCTGGGAGCGATCGCGGTGGGCGCTGCGCTCTATCCGGCGCGAAGGGCCGCGTCGATTGATCCGATTGAGGCCTTACGCTATGAGGCCGGAGGATAGAGGGTTTTGGGGGACCGGGTCTTTGACCCGGCCGAGCGCAGCTCGGCTGCAACTCCGGTGCCACATCAAACCTATTGGCGCCAGCGCGGCTGTCTGGGTCAGAGATACGGACCCACAGATTCAAAGAAATGCTGATTGAAATCATTCTCGAGGCCTGGATCGCCCTGAAGCGCAACGTAACCCGCAGCTTCCTCACCATGTTGGGAATTGTGTGGGGCATCGCGACCGTGACTCTACTGATTGCTTACGGCAGCAGCTTTCGCAGCGTTCTCGTGCACGGGTTTGACGCGTTTGGCAAAAGCGTAGTCATCTGCTGGCCGCAGCAGACCAGCGAGCAACCCGGCGGTCAGCGTGCCGGAAAGAAGGTGGTTCTCGAGCAGGCAGATTTGGACATGGTGAAGGCCACTTCTCCGCTGGTAAAGCATGTATGCCTGGAGACCGTCCGGCGTCCGGGCATTGCGTACGGCGATCGCATGGTTGGGACCGCGCCGGTGCGGGGAGTCTGTCCCGAATATGGGGAGATGCGGAACGAAGTCCCGGCAGAAGGCCGATGGATTAACGCCGAAGACGAACTGGAACGACGGCGCGTGATCTTCCTTGGCGGCCGACTCAAGGAAGAGTTGTTCAGCGGGCGGCCGGCGGTGGGCGAGACGGTGCAAGTCTCCGGCGTGCGCTTCACCGTGATTGGCGTTATGGCGCGCAAGATTCAGCTGAGCAATTATTTCTCGAGCGACGATGAGTCGTCGTGGGTTCCATATTCGGCAGCCGGCGATTTGTGGAATACGCGGTATGCCGCGGTGATGTTGTTCGAGCCGATCGCTCCCCAGTTCGAGAAGAAGGCGATGGCGCAGGTGTTGGCCGCGGTGGCCACGCGCCAAAATTTTTCACCCACCGATCCCAAAGCATTTCAGATGTTCGGCCGGGATGAATTTCGCCCGGTCATCGATGCCCTCACGATCGGCTTGCAGGTTTTGTTGACCTTCATTGGAACATTGACTCTGGGCATCGGCGGCGTGGGAGTGATGAATATCATGCTCGTGTCGGTGGACGAGAGAATTCGCGAGATCGGCCTAAGGCGCGCACTAGGAGCACGTAAGCGCCACATCAAGCTGCAATTTCTAGCCGAGACACTTCTTATCATGCTGATCGGCGGTGCCATTGGCGTCGTGCTGTCGTATCTCATCGCGTGGTCCGTTGGGACACTGCCGATGATGGGCCCGCTGTTTGAAGATGATTCCGGACAGGGCGATATTCATCTGCGCATTTCGATGATGACTGTGATCCTTTCCACGGCTGTCTTGCTGGTGGTGGGCGTGATCAGCGGC
>CAZILJ010000130.1:0-5237 GCA_964539915.1 uncultured Acidobacteriaceae bacterium
CGTCCGCCGCCGGCGCACCGCTTGTAATCGAAATCGGTCCCCGCAAGGGCGCCCTCACTGAGTGCCTGCTCGAGCGAAGCCAAAATCGGTCCCATCACCTCGCGGCCTGCCCCCACCGAAGCCACCAACTTCACTGCAGCAACGCCCTGCCCGGAACTCGCTCCCGTTCCGAGCATCAGGCTCAGCGGCGCAACCAGGCGCGCGGCTACGGAGTCGGCGGCGACGGCCTGCAACCACTTCTGGCAAGCTCGATCATCTTCGCGATAGAAGCAAGCAATAGCGTTGACCAAAGCCTTCCAGGGGGACAAGGGCCCGCGATGGGAGACTTGTGGCAGTGAGACAACAACATCGTCGACCGCTCCCGTGGTCACAGCCCGCAACGCGGCGGCCACCCCGGCGGCGCATTCCCGCAACGGGTGGGTGGGCGGAAGCGACGAAAGCTGCGCTAACTCCAAAGGATCCTCGACCCGTCGTCGGATGGCGGCCTCCGTCTTCTCACGAAGAGCCGCGGGGGCGGCCGGATCGAGAAGCGGAGCAACAATTTCTTCCAGCGTCCCCGCGCTGGCACGAATGTCGAATTGCACTTCCTCCATACGATTGCGTGCCGTGGGGAAGCGTGCCTCCACCAATTTGACTAACGACATGGCCTCGGCTGACATTCCTTGCTGAAGCAGAGCGCGGATGCGGCCTTCATACGCTTCGATGAGCACGCTTTCGGACTGCGCGGTGGCAAACCGTTTATGCACTTGCTTGGCCATCTCCAGTGCAGCTTTGGAGTGCTTGCTGGCCAGCAATTGGCGGACACTCCTGGCGTCGGTCTCGAACTGGACAGCTTGGGATTGAGGTCCCCGTTCTCTGCCCACTCTTTGGGGTTGCGGATTGGTGAGTGGAACGCGAGCGTGCCCTTTGTGCTGAGTGGACATTTTGCGATAGTTTACTCGATCTTAGGTACGCAGGCTGCTGTGCATAACAGGGAAATCTCTTCCGTTGCCGTCCCAGAGCGCTCGGCTGTGTGACCCCTGGAGCAGCAACTGTGCCTGACGAAAATGCCGTCTGCCAGGTTTAACGGTTGGGGAATTACTTTGACACGGTAGAGCTCAGGGTTCGAGTCTCCTCGTGGGCTGGGGCAGGCAGTGACGAGCGGGTCGCCTCGAATAGGCTGAACAATTACCGACCCAGCGAAGCTTGGGGCAAAATATATCTACCCAAGTTTGCACCCAAGTTCATTTTGACGAACATGGATTTACAGGGTAATTGGCAGTCGCATAACATTGCGGTGATTCCCTCTTGGTAGGCACCTGACTCGCTGCAATCTCTGCGGTTTTGACACTGAAGTGTATGGCGTGATGGAATCCGCAGCTTGGGCAGACGAAATTCGTTCGCGCCAGGTGCGGTGTTGGCAGTCGCGCCGCAGGCAGGTGCCGTGTTCGGGAGACGCGACAGCGGCTCCAAGCCTAATTTTCCGTCGATCGAGAACCTCCGGGTGCAATTGCAGAGTTTCGGCACGGTGCCCGACCGTGGTAGCCTAGTCGCCGACAGGGGCAGCGGCGGTCTTGGATCGCTCGTGACCCGGGTTGATCCTCACTTTCGTATGGCGCCAGACCCCAAACCCTCGCGAGCTCCTCTATCTCCTTCTCCCGCAGGGACTTCTGTCTCCACATCCGGCCCGGAAAAAGCGCAACTTTCAGGCCAACCCGGGGTTGAAATTAGTGTCAGCACAGCTGCACTTGATCGAGGGGTGCTGATGGCTGCCGGGACGCCGCAAGCGTCGGCTTCATTTTCAACAGCGGTAGAGGGAACTTCCGATGCCCAGATCATGTTGCGCGCCAAGGCGGGCGATCAGTCGGCATTCGATTATCTGGTGCAGAAATATCGCCGTCCGATCATAAGCTTTATGTACCGGATGGCGCGCAATACGGCGGCTGCCGAAGATTTGGCGCAGGAAGTTTTCCTACGCGTGTATCGCTCGCGCGAAAGCTACGAGGCAAGCGCGAAATTTACAACCTGGCTCTATCGGATTGCGACCAATTTGGCGGTCAACCATGCGCGCGACACTCGCCATGAGCGGCCGGAGGTTACGGTCAGCCTCGATGAACCGGATGAGGAGACCGGCACCACGCTCGAACTGCCAGACGGCGCCCTTACTGCCGAGCAAGCGATCGTGCGGCGGGAGCGCTTGATGGCGATTCGGAGTAAGGTAGAGGCGCTGCCGGAGCAACAGAAGCTGGCCGTCATCATGCACAAGTACCAGCAGATGGATTACAAGGAGATCGCCGAAGTTCTAAAGAAGAGCGAGTCGGCGACCAAGTCGTTGCTCTTCCGGGCCTATGAGACTTTGCGGGAACAGTTAAAAGAATTTGTTTAGCGAGATATTTTTCTTAGCGACAGTGACAGTGGCGAATTGAGTTGAGGGGAAGTGGTTATGAAATGCAATGAAATTCACGAATGGATGCCCGATGTGGCGGCTGGATTCAGCGAGCCGACAGCGGACGAAAGTAAGCATCTGAAGAGTTGTGGAGCATGCGCGCAACAGCTGAAAGAGATGCGTGCGACCATGACGCTTCTGGATGGGTGGCAAGCCCCAGAGCCTTCGCCTTATTTTGATGTGCGCTTTCAAGCGCGGTTGCGCGAAGAGATGGCCATGCCGCAGGCGCGATGGACGATGCATTGGTTTCGCCGGCCCGTGCTGGCGGCTGCGCTCACGGTGATGTTGGGAGTGAGCGTTGGCCTGTTCGTCACTCGCGGCAAGATCGCGTATCACCCTGACCAGGAGGCTTTGATGGACTCGGCGCCGGGAACCGCAGTGAGCGATCTGCAGACCTTGGATAAGAATCACGATATGTATTCCGATTTCGACTTGCTCGACGATCTGGACTTGCAGCAGAATGTCGCAGCGAATCCGTAGAAGATTCGCGCGATCGTTGTAACCAAGATCGTTGTAACCAAGATGAACTGACAGTGGCGAAGTGCGCGGGAAATACAGGCAGAGCCATGAGGTGGGGAAATTACAGGACCGATTGGCTGGTGACCGCCAGCTTGGCGATAGCCTTCGCCATTCCCCTACCCTGTCTGGCGGTTTTGGGCGCATTCCACGCACCTGTGCCGCAGCAGAAACATGCCCCCCCGGCGCCTCCGCCTCCACGCCAACCGGGGCGTCCGCTGCCTGAGGTGCATCAAGCGCATCCGCCAGCTCGTGGCCACGCAGGCGACTGGCTGCGACGCTACAAAGACATGCCGCCGGAGGAACAGGAACGCGAATTACACAATGATCCTGCGTTCCGCAGCTTGCCGCCGGAAAGACAGCAGCGATTGCAGCAACGGTTACAGCATTTTTCGAATCTGCCGCCGCAACAACAATTACGCATGCTAAACCGGATGGAGACGTGGGAGCATTTGACCCCGGAACAGAAGCAGCAGGCGCGTCAGATCTTTGGCCAGATGCGACAACTTCCTCCCGATCGCCGCCGCATGGTCATGACCGCCATGCGCGACTTGCGCGCCATGCCGCCGGATCAGCGCGAATCGATCATTAACTCCGACCGGTTCCGAGGAATGTTCTCCGACCAGGAACGCGAGATGATGCGCGGGGCCACCCGTCTGCCCCTTGCTCCCGCCGAAGGCGGAGAGAACGGGCCGCGATAATAAAAGCGCTCAGCTCCGCCCGAAGACGCTCTTCTCTATGATCGCAGCAGGTTCCGCGCGATGAAAAATACGTTGGCCGGACGCTCTCCCAATCGCCTCATAAAATATGGATACCATTCCGTTCCAAACGGAATGTAAACGCGCATGCGCCAGCCATCCTTTACCAAACGCTGCTGCAAGTCACGCCGAATGCCGTACAGCATCTGGAACTCGAAAGAATCGCGCGCAATCTTTTCGCGCGTGGCAAAAGCCTGCGCCTCGCGGATCATGTTCTCATCATGGGTCGCCATCCCGTGGTAGATGCCGCTCTTCATCAGAATCTTCATCAGCTTGACGTAATTGGCATCCACATCCGCTTTGTTTTCAAAAGCGATGTCGGGGGGCTCTTTATAAGCGCCCTTGCACAGTCGAATGCGAATTCCTTCCGCCAGCAGCTTCTCGATATCGCTCTCGGAGCGCTTCAAGTAAGCCTGAATCACGGTGCCGACGCTGTTCTGGTTCCCCGGCATGCTGTGCAGTTCGTGAACAAAATCCAGGGTGCGCTGAGTATAAGGAGAGCCTTCCATATCGACGCGCACAAAGCCGGGTGGCTGCATCGAGGCTGTTTTGGCTACCAATCCTGCAACCAGTTCGCGCGCCATCTTCTCATCCACATCCAAACCCATGTGTGTCAGCTTGAGGCTGATGTTGGCATTGAGCTGGTCTGCCGCGATGGCGTCGAGAATCTGACGGTAGAGCTGCGCGCTGTGGCTCGCTTCCTCGGGGTTGGTGACGTTCTCGCCCAGGTTGTCGATGCTGACGCTCATGCCGGCGCGGTTGACGGCCTGGGTCGCGCGGACGGCATCGGCGATTTCCGTGCCAGCGACGAAACGGCCCGAGACCCGGCGTCCGACAGCGGAGCGCTCGGCAAAACTGCGCAAGCCACGGTTTTCCGAGAGACGGACGAAGAACGTCCTCAGCATGCGCCACGACTCACTTGGCGTGATCCTCCAGGAACTTCTCCACTTCGATCGCCGCCATGCACCCGCTTCCCGCAGCCGTGATGGCCTGGCGATAGCGTCGGTCCTGCACGTCACCGCAGGCATAGACGCCGTGCACACGTGTGAAGACGTAGTTGTGCGTCTTGAGATAGCCGTCGGCATCGGTATCGAGTTGGCCAGCGAAAATCTTGGCGTTGGGGTCGTGCCCAATGCCGAGAAACAGCGCGCTGGTCGGGAAATCCGTGACTGCTCCGGTCTTTACATTACGCAGCTTGAGACCGGTGACTTCCTTTTTCTCGTGGTCATAAACATCCTCGACCACCGTATCGAGCAGGAAGTGAATCTTCTCGTTCTTCTGCGCCCGTTCCAGCATGATCTTTGAAGCACGGAACGAGTCGCGGCGATGAATGACCGTCACTTTGGTCGCAAAGCGAGTCAGAAAAATTGCCTCTTCCATCGCCGAATCTCCGCCGCCGACCACGACAATTTCTTTTCCCGAGAAAAAGAACCCGTCGCAGGTGGCGCATGAAGAGACTCCGTGGCCGATCAGTTGCTGCTCGTGCGGCAGGCCGAGCCAGCGCGCCGAGGCGCCGCTGGCAATGATGAGCGTCTGCG
>CAZILJ010000131.1:0-2120 GCA_964539915.1 uncultured Acidobacteriaceae bacterium
TAACCGAAGAAGCGATAATGACTTCACGCATATATTTCTCCGTTCCCGGCAGGCTGTTCATTAGATGCCTGCCAGTCTGCGCCAGCTTCAAGCGACCGCCATCACTTCGCCGGCGCGTAAAAGTAATAATCGGCCGTGTACTCGCTCTTCGTTTCCGTGCCTTTATGAGACTCATCGCAAGGGTCGTTGCCGGGTTTGCCGCCGTGCGTGTGAACGCGCTGAATCGTCGTCACATTGGTTAACAAACCAGCCTTTCCGGCATGACTCTCGACGTTCACTAGCAGCCATGGAATCGAATCCGAATCCAGGGAGTCGATCTGTCCCACCGCTTTCCCGGTAACCTGGCTGCCATCTTTCAGCTTCCAGGTGGGTCCCGCGGAATGTTGTCCGATCACTTTATCCTTGCGATCTTTCAACTCCGCCTCAGGACCTTTGAGCGTCCAACTGAACTTGCCGTCCGTTCCAGCCTGGCAGGCGTAATTCTGCGTACCCTTGGCGCGCACGAAGAGCACAGGCTCCAGCCCTGCGGGCACGGCGATGGCATCCGGCACATCCGGCGCGGACTCTTTCGCGGGAGTATCGTTTTGCGCGCTCGCGCCTCCAATGACGACAAGGGTTGCTAAGCACGCGCAAAAAATAACCGTTCTAAGTCTATGCATATAGTGAAAGCCTCGTATTGAATTGCGGACGGAGTCGCCCTTATTGTCACGAACTAATTCCTCAGCGTTTTCCCAGTCTTTAGCGTGAACTGAATCCTCTCCTGCGTTTTCTTCTCACCGCAGAGCGACTTGAATCCTTCTCGCTCCAGGTCGAGGATATATTGCTCGCTTACTGGCGTGCCCGGAGTGAGGTTGCCTCCGCACAGCACTTCGGCGATTTTCCCACCCAGTTTCACTTCGTAATCAGTAATGAAGTCACCCTGCCGCATGAGGTGAACACCCATCTTCAGCGCGGCTAACAGGCTTTCGCCGGGCGCGGGAATGTCGGTGCGGGGCACCGGCGGTTCAAATCCCGCGCGCGCCAGTTCGAGGGCCCGCGCCTTGGCATCCGAGAGCACGCGCTCACGGTTCATGCTGATGCGGTCCGAATCAGAGAGAAATCCGAGCCCACGCGCTTCGTGCGCCGACGCAGCCACCTTGGCCGTGGCGATTGCCTCGAAAGCCTTTTTCATCGCCTCCATCAATTCGACGGAACCGGCGAGCGCTTCACCCGAAACTTTGCCACGCGACGCAGCCGCGCTGTCCACGGCTCGCAACAGCATCTCCTTACAGCCTCCTCCGCCTGGCAGCAAGCCTACGCCGACTTCCACCAGCCCGGTGTAGAGCTCGGCGTGCGGTTGCCGCCCTGCCGCGTGCAACGAGATCTCCGTGCCTCCGCCCAGGCACAGCCCGAACGGCGCAGATACGACAGGCTTCGGCGAGAACTTGATCGCCTGCGTCATCCCCTGGAACTGGCGGATGGCGAGGTCAACCTCGTCCCACTCTTCTTCCTGCACGCTCATCAGCAGCAGCATGAGGTTCGCGCCCACCGAAAAATTCGTCGCGTCGTTGGTGATGACGAATGCGTCGAAGCCATCGCCGGGACCGCCGGGCTTCAACGTCTGCAGAATCAAACCGATTATGTCCCCCCCCAGCGAGTTCATCTTGCTGTGGAATTCGATGCAAGCCACTCCATCTCCGAGATCGACTAGCGAGGCTCCGGAATTCTTCTTGACCACGCCGTTGGATTTCTTTGCGACCGTCACTGACCACACCCCGGCGGGCACCTGAACCGATTCCCAGCTTTCCGTTCCAACTTCCCAATACTTGCGTCCCGCTGGCGAGGTTCGGTCGTCGATATACCAGGACTTTTGTCCCGAGGCCAGCAGCCTCTCGACATTGGCTGATACCGGTTTGCCTTCTTTCTTCATACGGGCAACTGTGGATTCGACGCCGGCCTCGTCCCAAAGTTCGAAGGGCCCAAGTTCCCAGTTGAAGCCCAGACGCATTGCGCGATCGATTTCAACCACAGAGTCGGAAATTTCAGGCACGCGGTTGGCGGAGTAAGTCCAGAGGTCGGAGAGTGCTGCCCAAAGAAACGCACCAGCTTTGTCGTTCTTCTGCGGACCGCTGCCATCGAGT
>CAZILJ010000132.1:0-4036 GCA_964539915.1 uncultured Acidobacteriaceae bacterium
CGCGACAACCGCTCCTTTGCGTCTCTTGCCTCCTATGAAGAGATCGGCCGCCTGTTCAGCAAGGCGAATGGAGAAGACGCGCAAGTGATCACCGGGGGACGCGTTTCTGCGAATCTGTTTTCCACGCTCGGCGTGCTTCCCGCCCTCGGCCGCACGTTTATGGCAGAGGAGGAACAGCCAGGTCATCGCGTCGCCATTCTGAGTCACGAGCTTTGGGTATCCGACTTCGGTTCCTCGCTGGATGCGATCGGTCAGACCATAAAGATCAGCGATGAGCCGTACGCCGTAGTCGGGGTCATGCCGTCCGGGTTCCACTATCCCATCGGACAGCCCGCCCTTTTCTGGTCAACGTTCGCGATCGACGCAGAAGGTCCCGATGCGGGCACTTTGCTCCGTGACGCGGACCGGTTGGCCATCGTGGGTCGCCTCAAGCCTGGAGTCAGCCTCCAGCAAGCCCTCGCCGAAATGAACACGATCCAACGGGGCGTGGCGCAGAGTCATCCCGAAGATCTCTACAAGCTTGGTGTTGCCGTCACCCCATTGCTAAACCAGGCTGTCTCCAGCATACGGCCGGTATTGGCGCTGTTGTGCGCCGCGGTTGGAGCAGTCCTGCTCATCGGCTGCGCCAACGTTGCTGGACTCCTTCTCGCTCGCGCCAATGGACGCCGCCCCGAAGTTGCTCTGCGCACAGCCTTAGGCGCCAGCCGCATTCGCGTCGTGCGTCAACTTTTGGTCGAAGCGTTGCTCCTCGCCCTGGGCGGCGGAGCTGCCGGTATCCTGCTGTCGGCCGCGCTACTGCGTGTCGCACTTGGTTTTATTCCGGAGGATCTGCCCAGGCTATACGACATTTCCATCGATGCCCGCGTCCTGGCTTTTGCAGTGGCGCTCTCGGCAGCGACCGCACTCATCTTCGGTCTTGTTCCAGCGTGGAGAATGTCACGCGCGGACCCGGCCAGCGCCCTGCGAGAACTCGCATCCAACACTACCTCGGGCCGCCGCCGCAACCACCTGCATCACAGCCTCGTCGTGGCGCAAACCGCACTGGGATTCACCTTGCTCATCGGTTCCGGATTGCTCATCAAGAGCATGCTCCACATTCTTCACGTTGATCCCGGCTTTGACTCGAAGCACACCCTGTTCTTTGACGTCGCCCTGACCAACAAACGCTATCCCGTTCCCACCAAGGTCGCCTTTTACGAAAAGCTTCTTCCGGAGCTTGCCGCGCTGCCCGGCGTCGAACAAGTCGCCGCCGGCCAACCGCGCCCCGATGCCTCCGCATGGGCCACGTGGACGAACGTCGCGATACCCGGCTTCGTGGTATCTCCTCACGACCCTCCGGCCGCGGTGGCAGCCGCAAACATGCCGGGATACTTCGAGACCCTGTCCATTCCACTTCTTCGCGGACGAACGTTCACGTCCCACGACAACGATCCAAAGGCGGCTCTGGTTGCAGTCATCAGCCAGACCTTCGCGCGCCAATACTTTCCGGTGGAAGATCCCATCGGACGCTATTTCACGCCCACGTTCGAACACGGCACGGAGCCAGTTATCGCGCGTCAGATTATCGGAGTGGTCGGCGATACCAGGGCCAACGACCTGTGGGATACTTTCCAGCCGCGCTTCTACCTGCCCTGGGCGCAAGATCCCTCCCACCAGCGCCCCGTGGTAGTGATGAGGGTCTCGGGCGACCCTCACAGTTACGAGAACGCGGCTCGCAAGATCGTTGCTCGTTTCGATAAAGATGCTCCGCTGTTCGGCTACCACACGTTCGCGGACAACATAGCCATGCAGTCCGCACAACCACGCTTCGAAGCGTTCCTCGTCTCCGGCTTCGCCGCGATTGCTCTTCTGCTATCCGCGCTCGGTCTCTATTCCGTTCTTTCTTACATTGTCTCGGAGCGAATGCGTGAACTTGGTCTCAGAATGGCGCTGGGTGCCTCGCGCTCCGATATGCTGCGGCTTGTGCTAAGGCGCGCCCTGGTACTGGCATGTCTCGGCATTACGCTCGGAGCGTTGGCATCGATCTTCGCCACCAAGCTCGTCACCGATGTCCTGTTCAGAGTTGAGCCCCTGGACCGGTCCGTTTTCTTGCTGGTCACATTCGTGTTGGTTTTGGTTTCGGTGATCGCGGCGCTTGCGCCTGCACTACGAGCTGCCAATGTGGATCCGATGCGCACACTTCGGGAGCAGTAAGAAGAAGCTGATCGAGATCGATCGGCGAACGCGAATACTCTTTAAGGCCTATGGTGAAGAACAAAAGGCCTCGAGGCCTCGTGGCCTCGTATGAAGAATTTGTAGGTAGGTCAAGGACGTAGTGTGTAGCTCGACTGCTCGCTTTGATTGTTTCTGATCGGGGACAACAGTAGTAGCCGTGCGCTGGGAATGTCGCTTTCCAAGTATGAGGGAAATCCCGTTCTAGGGGTTTGGGGATTTTCCTCATACGTCATTTCCACCGCTTCTTGGTTACTGCGGAGCTTTGCCCCTCTTTCAGGAATCTGCAGAACTTCCGGCAGGTGGATTCCAACGACCGCTGCTGCTCCTCAGAGTCGTCGTGGTCGAGAATGGGACCACCATCCTGGATCATGTTAAAGACCAGAGTTTTCACTGGCACCTTTCTCAAAGCGGGAGTTTCATGGAGATCGCGGATCATTTCGCCGCCACAGAAGCCAGAGGTTGTTCACGTGTTTGCGAATGGTTGTATTTTGGAGCTTCTTGCTCCGCCCTCCATCACTCTGCAATCGAGCGGCTGCACGCCTCTTCCGCCAGGGCCAGAGTCTCGCTGCGAAAGTTCCGTAGCAGAAGTCGGGCACTCGACTTTGAGAGCTACAGGCAGCCTTCAGAAGACGATCGTAATCCCAGCGGTTACGGTGACACCGCCCGGACCAGGGGAATTCGGCAAAGGACCTTTGAGCGAGACTCCGAAGCTGATGTCGCCGGGGCGCTGCTTGGCTATCTTGCTGGCCGCGTCGACCGCACCTTTAATCGGGTCCACGTATGGCTTGAATAGCGCCACCGTTTTCGACGGATTCTTGAGGTCGACTTTGTCGGCATTCATCACGACGCCACGCAGCGCGCTCTCGCCTTTCTGGAAGACAGTGGCAACGTCCGCCAGATTGGGCACGTCATTGCCGATGGTGAATGTCATCTCCCAGTTCTTATTGGACGGATCAATCTTACCCGAGAATTCCATGCCCGAAACGCTGGTCTTCAATTCCAGCGTTCGGTCCCACCCGGCTGTCGCCTCCACGGGGCCCAAGGTGGCCGTCAATCCCGAGACTGAGATCGCGGCGCTGGCATCATTCCCGGTCCACTTGATGTCGGTGGGCATCGACTGAAGGGTTTTGAGGAGAGACTTCAAGCGGTCGATAATTTCCGGATCGCCGGCGCGTACTGGAGTGGCTCCGGAGCTGCCGGGAATGGGAACGCCGGGTAAGTCCACTGGCAAGAAGCTGTGAGTCTTCGCCCATTGGTGGATTTCCCACGCAATGTCCCCGTTATCCATCTGCGAGATCTCGGGGACGGCCAAGCGCGCCTGCAGAATCATGTCGCGCTCGGGAATCATGCGCAGGCTCTCGGTATTCTTGGCGAGCCAGTCGCGGAGTAGAGAGACTGGAGTCTGACGCATCAACATTAGATCGCCCATGAAACGATTTCCTCCTTGAATGAGAAGACAAGAGGCCCAGCCTGGTTTACGGTTTTCGCGCTAAGCATACCACTCCGATATGAGGGGAAAAGATAGAACTGCGGGGACAATCCATCCTGACGCTGGGGAGTGGCCGCACATGCTGTACCCCGAGTCCGCAGAAATTTCCAGAGGTAGATAAGAACTGCGGAGCAGTACTGGTCGACGGCGACGCCACCCAAAAGTTTCGCAACTGCGAACATTGCTGCCGCAAAGAATGGAACGCTGAGGAAAACACGCCGCTTCGCGCCAAACTGAGCCAACGGACGGTCCACGGGAGTTTGTTCGCCCGCCCAGGTCTCGACCACCACATGGGGAAGCTGTAAATACTGTGCCAGCGTAAGACGAGGGGAT
>CAZILJ010000133.1:0-2616 GCA_964539915.1 uncultured Acidobacteriaceae bacterium
CTGACCATCATCGTGAAGGCTGGGTCGCGCTTGCCGCTCAAAGTGACGGCCAATACGGGCAACGTTGCGCTGCGCGTGCCCAATGCGTCGATCCCGCGGGCTGTGGTGGTGGCGGCGGCCATCCCGATCACGGCAACTTCCGCGAACTTGAGCGGCGCCACCGAGTGCACGAGTGCGGAGCAGGTGCGCGATCAACTCCAGGGACGCATCAGCATCATTGTCGATGGCGGGGCTTCTCCGCGGGACGTGGCGTCGACCATCATTGACCTCAGCGATGAAGTCACGCGCTGGCGCATCATTCGTGAGGGTGCGATTGCCGCCGACGAGATTTCCAGCTTCTTTGCGCAAGGATGAATGGCAAAGGATGACTGCCAAAGAATGAACCGGCCAAGGACGAATTCCGACGAATGAACGAAGACGCCAACCAGCATTCGCACCCGCGCTGGTGGCTTCGTCTGTTGGTGCTGGCGGCGGCTGCCGTCCTTGTGCTGCTGGGAATCACCGCGGTTGAGGTGGTCCACACAGCCTCGCTCGAGGAAACCCATCCGGCGGATGCGATTGTCGTCTTCGGCGCCGCGGAATATTCCGGGCGCCCGTCGCCCGTGTTACGGGCCCGCCTAAATCATGCTTTCGACCTTTATGAACGCCATCTCGCACCCGTCGTAATCACCACCGGAGGCGCGGCGGGGGACCCGACGTTCAGCGAAGGCGGAGTGGGCGAGGCGCACCTGCGCAAGCGCGGCATTCCCGAGAGCGCGTTGATTGCCGAGACCCAGGGGGCGAACACCGCGGAATCCGCACAGCGCGTCGCGGTCATCATGCGCGCCAACGGCCTGCATAGTTGCATCGCGGTCAGCGACGCGTATCACGTTTTCCGCATCCGCAAACTGCTGGAGCACGAAGGCATTGGCCCGGTCTACGTGGCGCCTCGGCCAGATTCGCGGCCCCGCTCGACGTTGCAGCGTGAGATGGCGGTGCTCCGCGAAGTAGCCAGCTATTTGCTGTGGCGGGTCGGGATCCGGTGAGATTTGCTGCCGGAGAAAACGCCGAGTCCAGAATTTATCGATGCCGTTCCTAGCGCGCATTTACCAGCCATTGCGCTCACGCAGCGAAGTGATGTGAGTCGCGTGATGGCGCCCGTGCCACGCGTAAAGAGCGAGCGTCTTTTCCAGAGTGATTGCGCCGAGTTCAGGATGACGGAAGGTGCGCTTCCATTCATCGGGCGTTAGAGACCGCAGCAGGCGCACCCAGCGATCGTGCAGCGATTCGAGCAGAGCCAGGGAGACGTCCACCGGCGTGGTTTTCGTGTCGTCGAGCTCGGCCCAACGACCTTCCTCATAGGTCTTGATCGTCGGATCGTCTTCGGTGAGAGCCAGTTTAAAGCGCACGTAGGCGTTCATGTGGCTGTCGGGAACGTGATGAGCGAGCTGGCGCACGGTCCATCCGCCGGGTCTATATGGAGTGTCGAGTTGCGCGGTGGACAGTCCTTTGATAGCCGCGCGCAGGTTTGCGGGCGTCTGGGCGATGTCTTCGATGGAGGCGTGTTTCTGGTCTTCGGTGAAGGGGCCGTGGTAAGTGAATTTGCCAATGGGAAAGCGTAGGTCGGTCATGCCGGCTCCAGTACGAGAATTTTCAACTACAGATGATGGACGGCCGCTGCAGGGTTCAGAAAGGAATTTGGTGTTGTCAGGAAAACGTCAGCCCGTTTGCGCGGTAACAAGGATTTTGACCGCAAAGCGCGCGAGGAACTCCGAAAGTACGCGAAGGTGGTCAGGAGGGTCCTGGTCGCGCGCCCGGCGGAACCATCAAGGATTTTCAATCGACGCAAGCTCAGGAAGCCTCCCAGTTAACTACAAGGCCTAGTACCCCTCGTTGAACGACCCCATTCCCTCTGGCTTTGCATTTCGATTCACCGTGCCGCCATTTTGGTGCATCAAAAGGCAGTTGTAGGCTAAACTCTCTGTGCTGTGGGGTTTAGGTACTTCGTCTCGAGTCCGACCCGGGTCGGTGCTTCGGGAACATCCTTCGAGGGGAACTATGCCATCGTCGGTCTGGTCCGGTCACTTAACTTTCGGTTTGATCTCCATGCCTGTGCGTCTTTTTTCCGGCGCGCGCAGCAGCGGCATCTCCTTCAACATGCTGCACCGTCCTGACAAGCAGCGGGTGAAGCAGCAGTACATTTGCCCGGCGGAGAATGTTGTTGTCGACCGCAGCGAGATTGTGAAGGGCTACGAGTTTCGCAAAGATGAATACATCGTCATCGAGCCCGACGAAATCAAGAAGATCGAGCCGCAGACCGCCAAGACGATGGAGATCCTTGAATTCGTGAAGGCCAGCGATGTCGACCCGGTGTATTTCGAATCGTCGTATTACATGATGCCGGAGGAAGCGGGCCGACGCCCATATGCTCTGTTGACCAAGGCGCTCGAAGAGAGCGAGTACGTGGCCATCGCTAAGATTACGATGCACAACCGTGAGTACACCGTGTTCCTGCGGCCACACGAAGGCGGACTGATGCTGCACACGATGTACTACGCCGAGGAAGTTCGCAAGGTGGAAGGCTTCGGCGCTCCGGACGTAGAGTTAAAAGAGGCTGAGGTAAAAGTTGCTCACCAA
>CAZILJ010000134.1:0-2961 GCA_964539915.1 uncultured Acidobacteriaceae bacterium
TTGCAGCCAGGGAACAGCGTTCACGGTTGAGGGCTCGAACCCCGGCCCGGTCTAAAGGCACGCCGCGAAGTTGCCGTGAACTTCACCACTGACTGAACTTTATTTTCCGAGCGCGAACTCTTTTCGCGCATTTTCATAGCGTCGACAAGTTGGTCAGGGAACGTTCGGCGACGGAAAGGGCTTGCGCCCTTGAGGATTCGAACCTCACAGCTCCCGTTTCCGGGGCGGTTCTACCCAGAAGAAGTATCCGTAACTTTTCACCACTGACCGACTCGATCCCGGGCCAACCACGCTCGGGGTTTCTGAGGCACACATCAGCACTTGCCGCATAGCGGCTTCTGCACGCATGCATCTTCGCAAGCCGGGGGAACAAGCGACGGCGGACGTGTCGTGTCAAGGCGAAGGAACCGCAGTCTGCGCCACCCAGCGTTATTTTGTTTTGTTAGCTTTGCGTTAAAGAGCGCCGAGGATTAATTAGCGCAATCGGACGACGCCCTCAAACTGACTCGACCAGGTGTTGGCCGAAGCAGCCCGCTTAGCGATTTGTGCGTAAATTCTGACAAATTTGGGCGTCCTTTCCGTAGGAGATATTTGAAGATGCCATAACTTTTAGTTTTGTGCAAGAGGAAAAAGTGTGTCATGAAAAATATTTCTGCGCTCTCTGCGCCTCATTTCGCCAACGCATAGATCACGATGATAGAAGTTCGAAGGCGGGATAACTGGGGGCAATCGCCACGAATGCATCTGGCGGCGAACCGGCGGGAATCATAAAGTAACTCTGCACTTCGCGTTTAAACGTATCGAGATACGCCTTCAGAATTGGGGGCTTGTCAGCGTCGGGAATCGGGCGCAATCGGAATCGCAGCCTCTTGCTTCCCTTTTTTAGGGTGACCTCTCCCGCAGCTTCGGCGTTACGCACCCACTGCGTTCGTCCGCGGGGCGCGACCAAGTACTTCTTGCCGTTCAATTCCAGCAGATCGATTGGAGTGGAATAGACTCTGCCTGTTTTTCGTCCGCGGACTTCGAGGAGGTAGTTGTAGGGGAACCCAAGACCAAGCCCTACGAGGAATCCGAAGACGCGGTTGAAGATCTTCTCGCCCGTGCTCGGTTCTCGGAACGCTGGAAGGGCAGAGTTCATGTCTCCATTGTATGCCGCCGTCAGCTTCTTGGAACGAAACGCAAAGAAGCAGAATTCATGCAGTAGCGGAGATGCGTGGGTTCTGGGCCGTCGTCAAAAACGTGACCGAGGTGAGCGGCGCATTCGGTGCAGGCAATCGCAGTTCGGACCATACCAAAGTTTGTGTCGCGGATCTCGGTTACGTTCTCGGCAGCGATGGGCGCCCAGAAACTTGGCCATCCCGTTCCCGATTCGAACTTCGTGGCGGAATCGAAGAGCGCGTTATCGCAGCAGATGCAGCGATAGAGACCCTTGTCGTGCAGGTTCCAGTACTTTCCGGAGAATGCGATTTCGGTGTCGGCGTTGCGCGTGATGTCGAAGACTCCCGAAGGGAGTTGCTTGCGCCATTCCGCGGCGGTTTTGATGACCTGGGCGATGCGAACTTGCTTTAAGCGCTGACCCGAGTCGGAGAACAGGACAATCGTCACGTCTTTCGGCTCGCTTGCGGCGGACGCGGCTTCCAGCACGGCGGGCTTTTTCCATTGCCATAGCGCGAGTCCGCCGAGGGCTGCGACCGCGCTGCCCAGGAATACACGCCGTCGCACATCCGTTGCGCCTTCGAGGTTTGGACTTGTCCGGCGATCGAGATCGGAATCGAACATCTCGCCTCCTTCGTATCGTGGCTTTGCGGAAGTTCTTCCGCGATCCGCCTCCGCTCACTTTCCGCTGTACAGGTCCGGGAATTCCTTCCGCAAGTGTTCTACCTTGGGAGCATCGTTGAACAGGATGTAAGGCTGGTTGGGATGCAGCGTGGCGTAGTTCTGGTGATAGGCCTCCGCTGGATAAAACCCCTCGAGCGGCACAACCTTAGTGACGATCGGACGCGAAAAGATTTTTGCCTTATCGAGTTGCGCGATGTAGGCCTCGGCAATTCGCTTCTGCTCCTCGTTGCTGTAGAAAATCGAGGATCGATATTGCGTGCCCGAGTCGGGTCCCTGACGATTGAGCTGCGTGGGATCGTGCGCCACTGAGAAGAAGACTCGCAACAGTTCTCCATACGTGATCTGCGACGGATCATAGACGATCTGCACCGACTCGGCGTGTCCGGTTTCGCCAGTACTGACGATTTCGTATTCTGCGGTCTTGGCGGAGCCGCCCGCGTAGCCGGAGGTTGCGCTAATCACGCCCTTCACATGCTGGAAGACCGCTTGAATTCCCCAGAAACATCCGCCGGAAATGACTGCGCTTTGCTGAGCCGCGGCGGAGGCGCGAGGCGCGTCGACCGTGGGCGCGGGCACCGCGGAAGCCGGATTTGCCTTGGCGTTGCACGCCGTGGCGCCAAGGAGTGATCCGAGAAGCAGCAGAGCAACACGAGTGGAAGATGGCATTTTTGTCTCCTTCTTTTAATACGATAACAATGCGCTGGCAGATTGGAGTTGCGAACCGAACAAAAGATTCAGCGCGAGCGAACGCTGCGACCCGATACACCCGGGCCGACGGATGGGCAAGGGCTCCCGTCCCCACGAGAGCCGTGCCATCCGCAAGCCAGGGCTTCACTTCTTGCTTGCTTTTCGCTTTATGTTCGCCAATAATGTCGGCATGGCGATCACACGCAGACAGCGGGAAGTGTACGACTTCATTTCGCGATTTGTGGCGGAGCACCAATACTCTCCATCGTTTGAAGAGATCGGCAAGGGCCTGGAACTCACCTCTCTGGCGACCGTGCACAAGCATGTGACAAACCTGGAGAAAAAGGGGCTGCTGACGCGCGACTACAATCGCAGCCGCTCCATTGATCTGCTGCCTCCAAAAGGACGGCTTAAGCAAGCCATGAGCGTCAATAC
>CAZILJ010000135.1:0-6360 GCA_964539915.1 uncultured Acidobacteriaceae bacterium
GCGGCGAGTTCGCCCCCGGTAACGATTTCCAGGGTGGTGTCGGCCATCAATGCGGCGCGTTCGACTCCCAGCTCGTTGATGCAGGTTTCCGACATGTACTGCGCGTCGGATTCGAGCTTGGCGGCGGCGGCGGACAACTCACCGCGGCGGTCGCGTGCCTGATCGAGAAGCAGTCGGCCGTTGCGCAGCTGTTCGTCAATCTCGGTCAAGCGGCCACGCAGTTGTTCGGTTTCAAACTGGAGCAGACCCTCGCGAGTTTGTGCGGCATTACGCTCCGCTTCCAGATCCGCGGCATGCTGGGCCAATTGCTCGTTTTCTGCTTCGCGCTGCAGCTTTTCCGCGGCGGCACCTTCGATTTGCGACGCCAGCGCGTGAACGCGTTCGCCCATCTCGGAAAACAAAGATTCGATCCGCTGCAAAACGGCGGCGGCCGAACGGTGACGTTCTTCGAGGGTCGCGACGCGAGCCGCATGCTGCGACGCCGTCTGGGCCGATTCTTCGCGGTGCTGGCGGAGAACCGCTAACGATGCTTGCGCCCTTGCGATCTGTTGTTCGAGCTGCAGGCGTTGTTCTTCCAGCGTTTCGATTTCCGACTGGCGGGCGCAAAGGATGCCTTCCTGCTCCGCCCGCTCAGCGGCCAGCCGCTTCAGTTCGAGTTGGGAGACTTGGAGGCGCTCCCCGACGCGAGTCATCTCTGACTCGAGCTGCTGCAACATGTGTCCCGACGTCATGGCCTGCAGCTCGGCCTCGCGCTTTTCATTATCCAGGCGGTCAAGCTGGGACGAGAGTTCTTTGATCTCCCGGCCCAGGGTAAGCACACGCATTTCTTCGTCGCGCAAGGCGCGTTCGAGATCTGCAAGTTGTCGCAGGACTTCGCGCAGCTCGCGCTTCATGGACAGCGGGCCCTCGGCGCGCTGCTTGCCCCCGGTGACCGTCACGTTGTGGAAGCACTCGCCGGCTTGCGAGAGAAAGAATGCGTCGGGATTCTCGAGTGCCAGCCCGCGGGCGACATCCGCTTCGGGAACGATGTAGCCGTCGCGGAGCTTCGGCAGGATCACCTCGAGCGATTTGCCGAAGCCATCCAGCACTCGGATGGTGCTCTTCAGAGGAACGATCTGCGCCGCCGGGGGGGCGCAGTGTGCCGCTTCGTCGAGCACGAAGGAAAACTTGGCTTGCGAATCTTCTGGGTGAACCAGGAAAGTCGCTCGGCCATCGACCCCGGTGCGCAGCATGCGCAGGCCTTCGTCGGCTGCATCCCAGCTTTTCACGACGACGTAGTTCAGTTCATCGCGCAAAAAGTCTTCCACCACCCGCTCATAGCGTGGTTCCACCTCCAGAAAGTCGGCGAGCACGCCGACGGGCGCAAGGCCGCCCTGCATCACGCCGGATTGAAACAGACGGCGTACGGATTCGGTGGAATATCCGTGCTCAGCGATGACCGCTTCGAGCGAGCCTTTTTTGCCCAGCCCCGTCGCGAACTCTGCGCGTAGAACGTCGAGGTTCGTCTTGGAGCGGGTTTCTTCGAGCTTCTTCTGTTCGAGCAGACGGCGCAATTGGCTGATTTCTTCACTGATTCCGCTGACCCGCTGGGTCACGGTCTCAAACTCAAGCGCGAGTTGGCCGCGCTGTCCGCCGAAGGCTTCGACCTGCGTGTTCGCAATGGCGATCTCGGCTTCGAGGCGGCGGGCTTCGCGATCGGCTCCTGCAAGCCGCTCTTCGGCTTGCGCGAGCTGGTTGCGCACCCGCGAAGCGGAGGAAACCGTTTCGAAAATAGCGACCCGCGATTCTTCCTGCTGCCGTTCGATTTCGGCCAGACCGGCAGCGGCCGCGCTGGCCTCCTTTTGGCAGAGGACGAGATCACTCTGCGCGGCGGCCAGATCGGCAGCGGCGGATTCGAGAATCTGCCGGTTCGATTCGCGTTCCGACTCGAGGGCAGTCAGGCGATGACGAGCTTGGGCTAACTCGGCTTCGCAGGACGCGACCCGCACCAGCAGTTCAGCGCAGCGTTCTTCATTATGTCGGCGGCGGGCGTGGGCTCGGTCGATTTCGAGCGCGATCTGGCTGATGCGATCACGGTTCTCGCGCAGTTCGGCCTCAATGGTGTAGCCGCGCTGGGTACCCTCTGCGTGCTCGGCTTCCAGTTGCTGCACATCCTCGGTACGATGTTGCATTTCTTCCGCGAGGGCATTGAGTTGGGCATCGAGTTCGGCGCTTTCATGGGCGATGGCTGCGAACTTACTGGCGAGCACCAGGCGCAATTTGGCGCGCATTTCCTCCCGCAGACGCGCGTAGCGCTCGGCCTTGGAGGCTTGACGCTTGAGAGAATTCATTTGGCGGGTGACTTCGTCGAAAATGTCGTTGATGCGCGAGAGGTTCAGTTTGGCATCTTCCAGGCGCGCTTCCGCCAGGCGTTTTTTCGTTTTGAATTTTGTGATCCCTGCGGCTTCTTCGAGAATCGCGCGGCGGTCGGTGGGACGGCTGCTCAGGATCTGGCCGATGCGCCCCTGCTCGATCAGGGCATAGGATTCCGGCCCCAGGCCGGTTCCCATGAACAATTCCTGAATGTCGCGCAGGCGACAGAGCTTGCCGTTCAACAGATATTCACTATCGCCTGAGCGGAACAGGCGGCGCGTAACCACGATTTCTCCGGCGCGGAATTGCTGCTGGTTGAACTTGCGGCGTCGAATTTTGAGCACTACGTGCGGTGGGGCTGTTCCGACCGCCGCGGCCGTAGCAGGTGCGATGACGTTATGGGCTGGCAGCGCGAAGATAGGTTCGTCTTCGGGGAAGGCGACGGCGATGGTGTTGATCTTGGAACGGGCAAGCTCGACTTCTTCGGTTCTGCCGGGCTGCGCTTCTTCCACGGCTTGTTCGGTTGCCGCTGCAGCGCGGGCGCGGATCGAGGCTTCGTCCCAGTCGTCGGAGACGTTGGACTCGGGCAGATCGTCCTGAATATCGATTTCGGTCGGGGCGTTGGCGTCGTTGCCGTTGTAGGCCCCAGGATCAATCAGCGTCAGGGACACTTCCGCCATGCCTGTGGGCTTGCGGTCTCGCGTGCCGGCGAAGATGACGTCTTCCATGCGCGCCCCGCGTAGCGTCTTGGCGGACTGCTCGCCCAGCACCCACGAGATGGAGTCGGAAATATTCGACTTGCCGCAGCCGTTCGGGCCGACAATTGCTGCCACACCGTCCCCGTGGAACTTGAGTTCGGTGCGATCGCAGAACGACTTGAACCCCAGAATCTGAAGCCTCTTCAGTTTGAGCAACGTGAACTCCTTCGAAAAAGTGGCCAGCGGTTAGTGGCCAGCGGCGAGTCGTTGGACCTCGCTTCGGCGTGCCAGATGCTTGCGCATGCGTGTTTACTAACGGGATTCCTCTCATCAATTCGATGCATGCTTGGGTCCCTGCCGGACCATTTCGGTTCGACATTCTCACCCCGGGCCGGACAGGGCGGGCACAAAGTTAAGCTACTGTAACGGTGAAATTGGCCCGGGGTCAAGGAATATAACACCATATATGGTGTGGGCTTACAGATGACCGCGCTGGGTTGCACACGCATTGCAGCAGATGGACGATTTTTCTGTGGAGAGGAAAAGGAGGTGGGGAGTAGCGCGAGAGCGAAACCATGGTATCGCCAGTGTCAGAGGAAGGCAATGCGGAATTTGAATGGTTGGTTTACTGGCTGCCGATTTGGCTCACAACCACGACTGCATAGGGGAACATTCAGAGATCGCTCATCAGATTTCTGAGCACCGGGCCGACCGGCGTGCCATCAACGCGATCGGAAGGCCACAAAGAAAGCGTGCGAAAACAATTGATCTAGAACCTCAACAGGCGGCATCGAGTGGGTACGCGGGGCCACCTCCGACAGAGGCAAAACTATATGCTGCATGAAGAAGAACAGGCCGACTCCGAACCATGGCCCGCAGATCCAAGGCTTGCGAAACAGGCGAGGAATGAGAAGACTCGCCGCGTAGTAGACCGCGGAGGCTCCGATCGTGATCGGGAAGTGAAGCGCAACGCCTAATCCTACATACAACGGTAAACCAGCCTCCCTGAAACGCTCGGGGCCCGACGAGCCCGCTCGCGATGCTTTGAAAAAGATGAGCAGGCGATACCGCGTCGGCTAGCCCATAAAACGTCACCGCATCAAGGCCATCCAAAACCCCTGCGATCGAGCCGCCCAGGAAATGGTCTGGAAGGCATGAGGTCGACACCGAGTGCGCCGCTGCTTCCGGACATATTGATATTTTTGCGAATCGTAGCGAGTCTTGCTCAGCGGGACAGCCGAGGCGGCTGTCCCCACACAAGCAGATCCCTTTATCCGCCTAGCTTTTCGAAGAACCTGCAGATAGTTTCGATCCCGCGGTAGAAATTCGGGATATGGAATTTCTCGTTGGGAGCGTGGAGGTTGTCATCGGGAAGACCGAAGCCCATCATCACGCTGGGGATTTTCAGCACATCCTGAAAGTCGGTGACGATTGGAATGGACCCGCCGCTGCGAATGAAGACGGTATCTTTGTTGAAGGTGTCATGCAGGGCTTCGGTGGCGGCCTTGATGTAGCGGTTGTCGGTGCCGACTACAGCGGCCGGGCCCTTGCTGTGAATTTTAATTTTCGTCTCGATGCCCTTGGGCGTGAGCTTCTTTACGAAGGCGGAATATTTCTTGAACACATCTTCGGCATCCTGGTTCGGCACCAGGCGCATCGATACTTTTGCCGCCGCTTTCGCGGGGATTACGGTCTTGGCACCGGGCGCAGTGAAACCTCCGGGCATGCCGTGTACTTCGAGCGTAGGGCGGGCCCAGGTTCGATAAAGAACGGAGTAGCCGGGCTCGCCCGTAAGGACCTTCGAGCCGACTTCGGTTTTGCGGTAGTGCTCTTCGTTGAAGGGCAGACGCTTCCAGGCTTTCAGCTCATCTTTGCTGGGAGCTTTGACGTTCTTGTAAAAGCCGGGGATCAGAACTTTGCCCTTGGAGTCTTTCAGCTTGCTGATGATTTCGATGAGGGCGAAGAAGGGATTCGGAGCGGCGCCACCGTAGACGCCGGAGTGGAGGTCAGTCATGGCGCCCCTAGCTTCGATTTCGGTATAGACGAGGCCGCGCAGGCCTACACAGAGAGTCGGAATGTTGGGCGCGAACAGTTCGGTGTCGCAGACTAGCGCGAAATCGGCTTTCAGTTTGGCCTTCTGCTTACGCAGATAATCGGCGATCGCTTCACCACCGACTTCTTCTTCGCCTTCGAAAATTACTTTCACATTGATGGGCAGCTTGCCGCCGCCGGTTTCGATGAGCGACTCGAGGGCTTTGACCTCCATCCAGAGCTGGCCTTTGTCGTCGACGGCGCCGCGCGCGTAGATGATGTGGTCGCGTTCTGTAGGTTCGAACGGCGGCGTGTGCCACTCGTCCAGGGGCTCGGCCGGTTGCACGTCGTAGTGGGCGTAACAGAGCACCGTGGGCTTGCCGGCTGCGTGCAGCCAGTCGGCGTAGATCAGGGGATGTCCCTTGGTCGGGATGACCTCGACATTTTCCATTCCGATGCGGCGCAGTTCGGCGGCAACGTAGTCGGCGGCTTTCTTTATGTCGGGCTTGTGCTCTTCGAGAGTGCTGACGCTCGGAATGCGGAGAAGATCTTTCAGTTCGCTCAGGAAACGCTGCTGATTATTGCGGGCAAAATCGACTGCGGAAGAAGCCATTTGGGGGTAACCCTTTCTCGGAGAGGCTGCTAGAAGCCTCGGAATTCGAATACCCTGGAAACGCAACAGTATATCGCTAAGGGGCAATGCGGAGGTGGGTTGCGGCAGCAGTCCCGCGTAAGCGCACCAGGACTGCTGGATGCCAGCCTAGTTTAGAACCGCGAAGGCGCGAACGGGGTCAAGTCGTGTTCCGGAGTGCGGCCTTCGATAACCGCTGCCATAACTTCGGCGGTGATGGGAGCCAGAAGGATCCCATCGCGGAAGTGGCCCGTAGCGACGTAGTAGCCGGGCGTTGCGGTCGCGCCGAGGATGGGCAGAGCGTCAGGAGTTCCCGGACGCAATCCGGCCCAGTCTTCGAGGATTTTGCCATTGCGCAGCTGCGGAACCAGGTCGAGCGCGGCGCGATGGAAACTCTGGATCGTCTCGATGTCGGTGCGTTTGTCGAATCCGGCCTCTTCGACAGTGGCACCCACCAGCAGGCGTCCATCGCTACGCGGGATCAGATACGCCTCGGGAGAGCGGACCACGTGCTTGAGGAGGGTGCGCGAGGGCATCAGCAGGCACAGCATTTGTCCTTTTACCGGGCGCGTCGGAAAGTTGTGAGGGCCAATCTGACCCGACCACGCGCCCGCACAGTTCACGATCCTGGCGGCGTGGAAGGTGGTT
>CAZILJ010000136.1:0-1543 GCA_964539915.1 uncultured Acidobacteriaceae bacterium
GCTGAAGACCTGCCCCCAGTGTCACCGCGGCACCATGATCGTCATCGAAAGGTTCGAATGCGCCCCATGTCGCACGCCACGCATGGATACCTCATGACCGCCGCCACGATCTCACCAACATACGTCGACCAACCTTGCGCGATCACGCGAACGGGGCGAGATCGCCGCCTGCAGCCTGATATCAATTTTCGAAGGCAATTTTGCGTCTTCTCGCAGTTCACCAACTTGTCCCACCCCCTACCGCTCATGCACGACACTCTTGTCTCCTCGCTTCGCGACAGTATTTTCGCTCTCCCGCAGCTCCTTGCCGAGTTGCAATGCCCATAGCTGGGGCGATTTCAGTGCCCCGCGGTTCTGTCCAACACGTTTTTAGCCCGCCGGCGTGGATCAGAATCCTGCGCTCAACCGCGCTGCCAGTGGCCGCGCCGCCGGGCTAAAAACGCTCTCAGTTATGCCGCGCTCCGGATTATGCCGACCAGCGCGGCCAAACCAGCCTGGGAGGCGCTGATTTCTGTGAAGGATGCGGCATAATCCTTGTGGTCTGATGATCGGCACAGGCTCCTCTTTCTGCCAGGAGAGGGAGCTTTTCATGTCGATCGGACGCTTTGGAATTCGGATTTCCCCGCTTGCGGGATTTGCTGAAGGCTATGGGGCGGAGCTGACGCAACTGGGATATGCGCCTGCTTCCATCCGCCTTCAATTGAAGGTCTTGGCCGATCTGAGCGATTGGCTATTGAGCCAGGGCATGGCCGCGGCGGATTTGAGACGAAGCGACCTGGATCGTTTCCTGCGTCATCGTCGGGCCGCCGGCAGCACCAGATATGCATCGATCAGGGCGGTGCGCCCTGTGCTTGAATATCTTGAGCGGTTTGGGGTCGTTCCGCGGCAGGCTTCCGACGCAGTCCTGGACCCGGTTGAAGCAATGCTCGGTCGATTCTGGCGTTACCTGACCGTCGAGCGCGCTTTGGCGGCAGTGACGGCGCGCGCCTACCTCGACATGGTGCGCCCGTTCGTTCAAGGACGGCTCTCGGCTGACTGCCGCGCGTTGAATCTCGAACGCCTGACCGCAGCCGACATCATCTCCTTCGTGGTGACCCGTTGTCCTCGACAAAGTCGAGGAGCGGCGAAACTGACGGTCACGGCCCTTCGATCCTTTCTCAGGTTCCTGCATCTCGATGGCGTCATTGAGGGGTCCTTGCTCTCTGCCGTGCCATCGGTTGCAGGCCGGCGATTGGTCGGGCTGCCGAAGGGGTTGGCTCCCGACCAGGTTCGACGCCTTTTCGCCTCGTGCGACGACACCACGCGGCGCGGCTGCCGGGACATCGCCATTCTGACCATGTTGGTCCGTCTCGGTATGCGGTCGGGCGAAGTAGCCAAGCTTCGGCTGGACGATATCGACTGGCGAGCCGGCGAAATCATCGTTCGCGGCAAGGCGAACTCTATCGAACGCATTCCACTGCCCCCAGATGTTGGCAGCGCCGTGGCCCAGTATCTCCAGCGCGGCCGTCCGGTCAGCGCCCAGGGGCGGGCAGTATTTGTCAGA
>CAZILJ010000137.1:0-9167 GCA_964539915.1 uncultured Acidobacteriaceae bacterium
CCATTCGCCGATCTCCTGCAAACCAGCGCTCGTCATTCCGGTCCGCGGTTCGACAGCAAGGGGATGATCAGTAGGTTCTAGTTCAATATATATGGCTTTTGTCCCACTCCACGGGTGTGAACTTGGTTCTTCAGTAGCAAAGTGTCGGGATGACATCTGGATGAGCGAGCCCAGCCAGCCGAAAAGGTGGCCCTTGGACCCGCCTCTGAATCCCTAGAGAGGGCTCTCCCTCAAAATATTCAAGGGGCAGTCCCCCGCGTGGCGAGGTCAAGCTACGTCGAGCGGCAGAACCTGAACCTCCGAATGGGCGTCAGGCGCTTCACGCGACTGACCAATGCCTTCTCGAAGAAGTTCGAGAATCACTGCCACATGGTAGCGATCTACCATGCATATTAAAATTTTCGCCGTGTGCACCAAACGTTGCGAGTGACACCCGCGATGGAAGCTGGACTCACAGATCACGTTGGGAGTTTGGAGGAGTTGGTGGGATTATTGGAGCAGGTGGCGGCAGCGTGAAACTACGGCACTGGCTTTTATTCGCAGGTTGGCAGGTTGCAGGATCGCTGGTTGGGCTTGGAGCCCGACATGTGGATACCGTTTCTTGGTTGGTCTCAGGTTTTATGCTTATGCCTGGGACGCTCCTCTCGCTTTATGTTTTTAGGGAAGGTGGCGTCGGAAACAACTGGGATAAGTGGACACTGTTCGCCGTGGCAGTCTCGCTCAACAATATATTGTTCGCCGCCATTGCAATCAGACGAAATAAAAAGAGTGCCTGATTTTCAAAACGGCCCACAACCGAATTTCGAACTGAGTTGACCTCCAGAATCTTGCGCTGAATGGGTTTCCCGGGGAAACCGTGGGGCGATTAGATTTCGAGGATTACGGGCATGATTAGGGGGCGTTTTTGGGTTTGCTTGGAGATATAGCGCTTGAGGTCGGCGCGGATCTTTTCTTTAATGACGCCGTAGTCGGCTTTCTCTTCTTCGCTGGAGTGGGCCAGGGTGTCTTCGACGATGCGCTTGGCGCCTTCCATCAGACCGTTATCGCCCGGATTGAAGCCGCGCGTCACGATCTCAGGGGCGGTCTCGACGCGTCCGGTGAGTTTGTTGATGGCGATGATGGGAAGGACAATGCCGTCTTCGCTGAGGTGGCGGCGGTCTTTAATAATTAAATCCTCGACCACGTCGGTTCGAGAGCCGGAGTCGATGCAGACGCGGCCGACGTTGACGCGTCCGGCTTTGCGGGCGCCGAGTTCATCGAATTCGAGAACGTCTCCGCTCTCGATCAGCATGACTTTTCCGACGGAACTGTGCATTGCGCCGGCCATTTCGGCGTGCAATTTCAACTGACGATACTCGCCGTGGATGGGAATAAAATAGCGCGGCTTGACCAGGTTGATGATCAGCTTAAGCTCTTCCTGGCTGGCATGTCCGCTGACGTGGATGGGTGGTGAGGTTCCGTCTTCGTAGATGACGTAGGCCTCGCGGCGGAAGAGGTGATCGATCATCCGGTAAATGGTTTTTTCGTTCCCCGGGATGATGCGAGAGGACAGGACGACGGTGTCTCCCTTTTCGATTTTGGCGTGCTTGTGGTTATCGACGGCGGCGCGGGAGAGCGCGGACATGGGCTCGCCTTGCGTACCGCTGATGAGGACGCAAACTTTTTCCGGAGCGAAATTTTTCATCTCCCCGGGATTGATGACCAGGCCGTCGGGAATTTCGATGTAGCCGAGATCTTCGGCGATCTCGGCGGAATTGTTCATGGAACGGCCGAGGAAGGCGATCTTGCGTCCGTGCTGGTGGGCGAGTTCAACCGTCAGCTTGATGCGGTGGATGGAAGACGAAAAACAGGAAATAAAAAGACGGCGCTTGGTGTGGGCGAAAACTTCGTCGAACTTGCGGCGCACGGCACGCTCACTAGGGGTGTATCCCTTGCGCTCGACGTTGGTGGAATCCTGAAAGAGGGCGAGCACTCCGTTCTTGCCGTACTCGGCGAAGGCGTGCAGGTCGAAGAGTCTGTTGTCGGTGGGTGTGGGATCGACTTTGAAGTCGCCGGTGTGAATGATGACGCCGAGCGGGGTGTGGATGGCTAGAGCCACACAGTTGACCAGACTGTGTGTCACCTGAATCGGATGGATGGTGAAGGCTCCTGCCTTGAAGCGCTCGTTTGGGCGCATTTCACGGAGGTCGGCGTCATCGAGCAGACCATGTTCGTCCAGTTTCTCTTCAACGTAGGCGAGGGTGAACTCCGTGCCCCAGACGGGAACGTTGAGTTCGGAGAGCATCCAGGGAAGCGCACCGATGTGATCTTCGTGACCGTGAGTGAGGATGATGCCGCGGATGCGCTGACGGTTCTCGACGAGATAGGAAATGTCGGGGACTACGATGTCGACACCGAGGAGTTCGGCTTCGGGAAACATGAGTCCGGCGTCGATGACGATGATGTCGTCGCCCCAGCGGACGGCCATGCAGTTCATACCGAACTCGCCCAGGCCCCCGAGAGGGACAATCTGCAGTTTTCCGGTTGGCATTGAGTAAAGATGATGCTAGCACAGTGTGCTGAAGCGTACAGAAGGGTGGGTGAACAAATCGTCGCGGGAGTGCGGGTTTTGGCATCCAAGTTCCGGGCAGCGAAGATCCGCTCGGGTGAACGCCCGAATTGATTTTGCGGTTGTAGGGCCCCGGAAGGAAGCGACGCTCTTCGACGCCAGTGACCGCTGAGAAATATGCGCTGAGAACTGGGAACTGAGAACTGAGAACTGAGAACTGAGTGACGGCTCTCCCGGTGGCTTTCTCGGGGGGCGTGCGGTAAGGTTGAAATTATGGGTGAGCAGGGCAAATCGTGGCTGCGGCGGCGGGTGGAGACCGGGATGGTGAAAGGGCTGACGCGCGCTTACTCGAGCGTGCGGGTGGATCCGGACAAGTTTTTGATGCAGTTGCGTGCGGGATATCGGGTTCCGATCAGCGGGTACCACGGGATGTATTCGCTGGAGATCGGCGAGGTCGACGCTGTTGCCGATTCGATTATCCGGGCCGGAATGAAGATGGCCGCCGTGGAGGGTGCGGGATTCGGATTGGGCGGACTGATCACGATCGTGCCGGACCTCGGCATTCTTTCCGCGATCACGATGCGGACTATTCAAAAGTTGAGCCTCATCTACGGATTTCAGTTCAATACCGACGAAGAGATTGCGGAGTTGTGGGTGGCGGCGGCGAGCGCGGCCGGAGTCGACATCAGCCGCGAACTACTGGAGAAAGAAGTTGTCAACAGATTTGTGCCCCGTGTGATCCAAAGAATTGCTGCGAAAGCCAGCGCGGAAGTGGTGGAGAAGTGGGCGGGGCGCCTGATTCCGCTGGCGAGTTCGGCGATCGGCGCGGGATTAAACTACTGGTTCGTGCGCGCCTGGGGCCGGCGCGCCAAAATGCATTTCCGGCAGCGACACTTGTTGTTGCGGGAGCGGGCGCGGCAGGCGGCGCTGGCTGCGGCGAGTCAACCCATTTTGCCCTCAACGGTCAATTAGATGTAACTGTGGGTAGTGGGCTCCTATGATTTTGAGGGCAAGTAGGCAGCGTGGCATACTGATGGCCGTTGGCGTAATGGATCGGCTCTAGAGCGTAGAGGACTTAGTTGCCCTCTGGGAAGCCTACGAACAGCGGAGGGCGGAAAGAGCGGCATGAATGACGGAAGGGACCTAGGTGGTGAAATCTGCTTAGGAAATACCGCGTTAATGTTGCTACCCCGAGGTACGAGCGAAGAACAATTCAAGCGAAGGAACCATCCTTGCCCCTGTGGGACCGGCAAGAAGTATAAGGAATGCTGTTTGGGAAGAGATATCGACACGGATACGAATCTAGTGTTTGCGCCCAAACCTAATAAGCCGAAGCCAAGGCATTCCTCTACTTCATTAGACTTGCGTGAAAATTGATTTCAAAGCGGCCCACTACCTAACTGTGGGCCAAAGCGCGCAGTGATAAGACGCCGGCTATCGCAGCGCTGGAGGCCCTGCGCCACCCAAAACAAGCCCTGCGTCGACAAATCAGAGTTCTTCAGCAGGCTTTCACAGGCGCCGGGATTCGAGACGTATGATGCTCATCCCTGATCACTGTGATTAAATAATCAGAGATGCCTACCTTTTCCTGCTCAGCTATTCTTTTTGATCTCGACGGAGTTCTGGTCGATTCCACGCGCGCGGTGGACCGTGAATGGCGTGCCTGGGCGCGGCAGAAGGGTGTAGACGGCGACGCGATCATGGCGATTGCCCATGGAGTGCGGACGATTGAGGTGATTCGGCGCGTGGCTCCGCAGCTCGATGCGGAGAAGGAAGCGAAAAAGATCGAGAGCCATGAGGCGCACGACAAGGAAGGCGTGGTCGTGATGCCAGGGGCGATCGAGTTGGTGCATTCGATTCCCAAACAGTGCTGGGGAGTAGTAACGTCGGGATCGCGGCTGCTGGCCAGCGCGCGCCTGCGGTTTTGCGGATTGCCGGTGCCAAAAGTTCTGGTGACGGCGGATGATGTGGCGAATGGGAAGCCGCATCCGGAGCCGTATTTGAAGGGTGCGGAGAGGCTGGGATTCAATCCTGAGGAGTGCGTGGTGATCGAAGACGCGCCAGCGGGGATTCAGTCGGGGCGGGCGGGTGGGATGAAGGTGATTGGAATTGCGAGCACGTATCCAGCGTCGAAAATCGGCGGGGCCGATTGGGTGGTGACGGGACTCGCGCAGATTCAGGTTCAACCGGATGGCGGCGCCGGACTGAGTGTCAGCATCGTGCCCGCAAAGGCAGATTCCTCTATGGTCTCGCCGCGATAGGCGCCCGGCTTGGTCTGCGTTCGAATGACAAACTCTTGCGCCAACTAAAAATTCTGATCTGAGCGGTTCATCTCAGCCAGTGTTCCAGTTCAATTCCGCGATCGGTCTTTTCGTCGCGATACTTGACGATCACGGGCGTATACAAAGACAAATTCCACTCTGCGACCGCACCTTTTTTCACGGCACGCGATCCTGGAACGACCACGGCATTTTCTGGAACCTCAAGCGGGGCTTCGGCCGTGGCCCGGTAGATTTCGTTGCGAACAAGGTCGTAGAGGGGGGTTGAGCGGGTGAGGATTGTTCCGGCGCCCAATACCGCACGTGCGCGTACCAGCGTACCTTCGTAAATGCCGCAATTACCTCCGACCAGCACGTCGTCTTCGATGACGACGGGGGCGGCATTGATGGGCTCGAGGACTCCTCCGATCTGTGCGGCCGCGCTCAGGTGTACACGTTTGCCGATCTGCGCGCAGGAACCTACCAACGCGTGGGAGTCGATCATGGTGCCTTCGTCGACATAAGCGCCGACGTTGACAAACATGGGCGGCATGCAGATGACGGAAGGTGCGATGTAGGCTCCGGTGCGCACCGAGGATCCGCCGGGGACGATGCGCACGCGATCGGCGAGAGTGAATTGGCGGGCAGGGAAGGTGTCTTTATCGACGAACGAGAGGCCGGCGGTCATGTCGGCGAGTTCGCCCAAGCGGAATCCGAGCAGGATGCCTTGTTTCACCCAGGTGTTGACGGTCCATCTCCCGTGGTTTTTTTCGGCGGCGCGTATTTTTCCTTGGGTGAGCTGGTCGCGGAATTCGAGAAAAGTTTTTCGTGCCTGCGGGTCGTGTTCGACTTCGCCCAGCGCGGCTAGGCGCTCGATGTAGGATTGCAGGGACATGCGGGGGAAAGTATAGAGGATTTCAGATTGCGGATTTTAGATTTCACGGCGTGTTCAACCGCGGTTGGGCTCAAGCTGAACGTACAAGCTGCCATCTGAAATCGAAAATCTGCAATACTTTTCGATAGCCACTTGATGGCTACAGAGGAAAAGCAGGTCCCTCCAGTTCGGTTGCTTTCGCTCCCTTTGGTCGGGCTGACAAATGATGGTGACGGGATCGGTTTTTACACGCACTTGCATTCGCTGCGGATCAGGACGCCTTGCATGGTGTGGGCGGCCTCACGAGCCTCGGGCAGTGCGGCATAGGGGCCGTGCCAGCGGGCGTGATTGGCGTCGTGGCCGGAGGGGCGCCCTTTGCCATGGCTGCACTGGCCGCAGGATCCGCGGTGCAGGACGATCTTGCGCGGTCCGGCGGCCCAGTTTTCGTAGATGAAAAAATCCGGGGCCTCGGCGACGTGTCCTGCGGGCTTCGCGATCAGTCCGACTTCGGTGGCGATTTTCTGCAGCCGCGAGCGAGTGTCGCGGCGCATGGGTAAGAGAGGCAGGCGATAGACTTCCTCGAGTTTGCCCATCATGGCGAGAACTGCTTTTACCGGCAGCGGACTCGATTCGATAAAGTTAGCTTGCATCAGCGGCAGATATTTGCGGTGTAGGGTGCGCGCGGCGGTCCAGTCGTTATTGAGTGCGGCGCGGGTGAGCAAGGCCATTTCGTGCGGAATCTCGTTGCCGGCAACTGAAATGACACCGACGCCGCCGAGGGCGATGACGGGCAGCGTGACCGCGTCGTCGCCGGAAAAAACGAGGAAAGTTTCGGGAACGGAGTTGATGGCTTCGGCGATCTGAGTCATGTTGCCGCTGGCTTCTTTCACTCCCACGATGTTGGGAATTTCGGCGAGGCGCGCCAGAGTTGAAGGCTCAAGATTCGCCGCCGTGCGGCCGGGCACGTTGTAGAGGATGATGGTCTTCTCGCCGACGGCTTCTGCGATCGCCCTGAAGTGGCGATACTGGCCCTCTTGCGTGGGCTTGTTGTAGTAGGGCGATGCGGTGAGGATAGCGTTGACGCCGGGGCGCGCGGCGATTTCTTTTGCCTTTTCAACCGCGTCATAGGTGGAGTTGGAGGTGGCGCCGGCGACGATGGGAACGCGACCGGCTGCGACTTCGATGGTCGTGTCGATCACGTAGAGCCACTCGTCGTGCGAGAGAGTCGGGGTCTCGCCGGTCGTGCCGCAGGGTACTAAGAAATCAATGCCGGATTCGATCTGCCATGCAACCAGATTGCGCAAGGCGGTGCCGTCGATGGAGCCGTCCTGGTGAAAGGGAGTGACGAGGGCGGTGCCGCAGCCACGGAGTTGCATACGAATAAGATAACGCGAATGGGGAGTGATGGAAACTCAGGTGGACGAAGGGCGCACGTGGGTTCGGCGGAGTTTGCCGGCGTCGCAAGCAGAAAAGCAGGTTCCGCGTCGCATCGCTCCTCGGAACGACAATTTTGAGGGGCCGAATTTCATGTTGATTGATCGCGGTGGACTGTTTCCATCGAAAATGCCGGCAGACATACTGCGATGTATTCGGCGCCACCTTCCCGCGGTGTGGAGTAGCGCACCCATTCGCCAGCATGAGCGACGACCGCCTGGCCAGCGTCGACGTCAAGCGTGCCGCCCTTGTGCTCAACTCGGAGCAGCCCCTTCAGCACGATGGTGAACTCGTCGAACTCCGGAGTTTGTCCGGGCTCGAGCCATCCTTGCGGGCTGCGCATGTGGGCGACACTGGCAGCGGAGGTTTTCGAGTTGACGCGTCCGACGTATTCGTCGATGAGTTTGGGTTTGTTGCCGGCGGATTGGATGCGCGTGGGTTGCCCGATGAGTGTTGGCATGGATCTTTGCCTCTCGACGGCCGACTTCCGCACTAGAGTACAACAAAAGCCTTTGCCGCAAAGACCGCGGAGGAATAAGGCCGGGCGCCAAGAACCGGCGATCAGCTCGCTGGCGTGCGAAGCAGAGGCTGTTTCAAGTAGAGACGTAGCCGGGCTACGTCTCTACGATCGGGATCGACTCGCGTCGGTCACGGATAAGTCTTACGGACAGGGATACGGGGTGCCTGGGATCGGTGGGGTGCCGGGAATGACAGTCGAAGGTCCGGGCATGCCGTCTGGGCCCGGTGGTCCGGGGATGACGGTGTCAGGCGTTCCCGGCGTGCCTGGTGTATAGCAGGTTCCATGATCTGGGTTGGATGGTGGGGGTGGGATCGCCCGAGGACGTGCGGCAATTGGCGGTTGAGGGGCGGGATGTTGTTCGGATTGCCGCACCGCGTCGCTCACTTCATTTTGCCGCAACGTAATCGGATGCTGCACCACCATTTCGACCGGTGACCATACGTCGAGGAAAAAATGGTGCGTATTGACGAGCAGCGCGACCGCAGCTACCCCTCCCGCTGCCAATCCGACCAAGCTGCCGATCGCGGTGCTTTTTAATTTGCTGGCAGGAGTTGTGAGGCTCGACGAAATACATCCGGGCGGAGGACCGACGCAGCCGGGAGGCAGACTGCTGGTAAGGGTGCTGGGTTGCGAACTGGCGGCCGAGTGGCCGATCAGTGCGCCGAGGCCTAACCCGGCTGCTGGCAGGGCGAATGCGCCGATCATCCGGCCGCTGCCCGGATCTTTGAGTGCGTAACCTTCGTCGCTTTCGAGGATCATCGGACCGCGGACGGGGGCCACGTAACCGTCGGGAAAAGAGATGGACATCGATTGCAGACGCAGTTCCGCGCGTCCACCCGTGCGTTCGAGCTTGTCCACTTTTCCTTGAACAAATGTCCCGGGCGGGATCACGATCTGGTTGCCGGTGTTCACCGGGGAACTGACCTGGGCATAGATGTCATCTCCGCGATGAATGTATCGGCTCTGAATCGGATGAGTGAGCACCAAGGCGATCCTGGTCCCGGCGGGAATCGTGGCTGTAGTGTTTTCGGTTTCGACTTGCGTCTGGCCGGGTTGGGAAAGTTGGCCTTGGCTGGTTTGCGGTTGATCCTGCGCGACGCAGGTGACGGCAAAAAGAAGCCCTGTCATTGAAGTGAAAGTTTGAATTTTTCTTGCACTCGTCCCGGCCAGAGTCAGAAAGGCAATCATGGTCGAAACGGGTCTGCTGCTGCTGTTCGCCATTTGCTACCTCCTGTCGAAAGCCCAGTGAGAGCAGCCCTCGATTTCGTACGGACCTCAAAAGCGGGAATCCGCTTCCACCGGTTTAGACCCTCGCCCTGAGGAAAAGTATCGCTTTGAATCGGTAAAGGTCTGAAAAGAGATGGTAGGGATTTGTAAAGCCGCGCGGGAGCACGGGTTTTGATGAAATTTGCAACCCCCGCCCGAGTTCCCGAGAAGAGGGGCCAGTTGCGTCACCTGTGAGACTTTTCTGGCTCGCTCTAATCATTCAGTCCGCATCCTGACGTCCGAAAAGGCGGGACGGTAGGATGGGTG
>CAZILJ010000138.1:0-2802 GCA_964539915.1 uncultured Acidobacteriaceae bacterium
GGTCAAGGAGAAGAGTTACGTTCTTTCGGGTTTCTTTGTGCGCGGTGGTGCTCGCGGCGGCCACCGGGATGGCCAAGACCAAGGCCGGAGACATTGTGGCTGACGTGCCTTTTACTTTTGTAGTCTCAGGGCAGAACTTTCCTGCCGCGCACTCTGTCGTCACACCTGAAAACGTTGGCCTGAGGATATCCAATTCCAATGGTCGGAGCCGGTCTGTGCCCACTCCCCATTGGCTTCGGTCTCAAAGCGATGGAAGCAAGTTGGTGTTCCATCCCTAGGGCGACACCTATATTCTTTCCGGCGTGTAGGTGACGGGCACGACGACGGGCCGGGAACTGTACCCGCGCCCCGAGCGGAGCGAGAGTTCGCAGACCGTAAGACCGTGCGGGAACTGGCGGAGCTGGGGCCGGGAAAGTTGGGTTCGACGAAATAGAGTTGCCTCTCGCGGTTGGAGGGGGCTCCGGCGTTGCATTCCATGCGGGTTTGGCGGGCTGGTGCGCGGCCCGGATAAGATGGTCCGCATGTCGAATGTGACGCCGGTTGTAATTGCGGTGCTGTTGGTCGAATTGGCTCCGGCCGTGGCGTTCGGATGTGCCGCCGAGCGCGCGGCGGAGATCGTCAATCGCTGGCCCCTGCTCTTGCGTTTGGCTTTTCCGGCGTTGCTCGGTTTGCCCTACCTTGTTATCGCAGTCTCGCAGCACACTTTTCGCTGGCAGTGGTTTGGGTTATACACCGCGTTGCCGGTCGTGATTGCGTGCTTGTTGGCGCGAGCTGCGGTTGCGGATCCGGAGCAGCGCGGCAACTGGCGGGATGGGCTGATTCTTCTTGCGCTCGGGCTGGCGGTGGACTTGCGCTGGCTCGACTCGGCTTGGCCCTCAGGTTTGCGCGGACTAAACAATCTGTTGCTGGTGGATGCGGGCCTCTATGGATTTCTTGCAATTCGTCACCTAAGCGGTACGGGATTTGATTTCCACCTGCAGTGGAGCGACTGGAAGACGGGATTGCGTGAGCTCGTGTTTTTCGCTCCGGCAGTGATCGTGTTGGGCCTCGCGCTCGGCTTCATCCACCCGCATGCGAACGTTCCCCCCATCGGCAAGGCGGGCCTGACCTGGGCGGGCATTTTTGTTTTTGTCGCCATTCCGGAAGAGCTCTTCTTTCGTGCCTGGGTACAAAACCTGCTGGAGCGGCGAGTTGGGCGGCTGGCCGCGCTCCTCATCGCGTCGGTTCTGTTCGGGTTATCGCACTTCAACAAAAGATCGGCGCACTTTAACTGGCGCTACGTTCTGCTGGCTACGATTGCGGGAATTTTTTACGGGCGGGCATGGCGCGAGCGCCGACGCGTGCCGGCGTCTACGATCACCCACACCTGCGTGGATTGGCTGTGGTCGTGGTGGTTCTAGCCGCGCCTTGCTCACGGAACCGGCTGAGTCGGGTGATACCGCAAATATCCCAGACCCACGCGAAGGTGGTGATGCAGCGAGTCGGGCACGCACACAGCGAAGCACAGCCCGAGCAATCCCTGGGCAAGGCCAAGGGTGTACAGATTGCGGGAGCGGCGGTAGAGCCCGCACGAGACTGCTCCCCAGATCAGAGTGGCGGCAGTGAGCGGTAGATTCGGCAGGTGTGCTGCCGCGAACAGCATTGCGGCCATGCCTACGGCGGCGCTCTCGCTGGCGAGAAGACGAGTGAGGCGCGGCATGAAGAGGTCGTTCAGGAGGAACTGCTGGTAGAGCGTCCACAGAATATAGCCAGTGATGTGCTTGAAGTCGCCTTTATACAGAGAGTGTAGAGTACCGATCTGTTTCGCGACCAGCACGCTTGCGAGCATAACGAGGATGGCCGCGGGAAGAATCCAGAACGACGATGCCAGACCGCGACGGCCCATGCCGAGATCGTCCAGACTAGGGCGCCCGGCAAGCACCATGGCCAAGGTCACGAGTAGAGCCAGCGGGGAGAGGATGCGCTGCGGGAATTCCGGCATCCAGAGGCAGAAAAGGATCAGGCCGTAGCCAAGAATCAGCTCAAGGAGATCGCGAGCGGAACTGCGGGCGGGGCGGTTGGACATCGGTTCGGACATCGGTTCGGACATCAGGAGAGTATGGCATGTGGAACTTCCCGAAGTAGGGACATGGGCACTCCTCGGTGGGTTCGGACAGCCCCAGGGACTGTCGTCACATCAGTCTTCCTGAACTCAGTTCCTACACGAGTAGCTCCGGAATGGCCTCGAGCAAAGTGCGGGTGTAGGCGTGAGCGGGTTGGCTCGTGATCTGCTCGGTGTCCCCGACTTCGACGATCTTTCCCCGATACATCACCGCGATGCGCGTCGAGAGATAGCGCACCACCGGCATGGAATGCGAGATGAACAGGTAAGTCAGGCCGAAGTCGCGCTGCAGTTGCGCCAGGAGGTTGACGATCTGCGCGCCCACGCTGACGTCGAGCGCGGAGACCGGTTCGTCGCAAACCATGAACTTTGGCCGCAGGGCAAGGGCGCGGGCGATGCCGATGCGTTGCCGCTGTCCGCCGGAAAACTCGTGCGGGTAACGGGTGCGCGCGGACTCGTCGAGGCCGACTGCCCGCAGCAATTCACCCACGCGAACGCGAATACCTCCAGTGGCTGAAGCTGCGGCATGAGGAGGCTTCGTTTGGGCTCGACCGACGTTGCGCCCTTCCCAATCTTTTTCCTTCAACCCATGAATGATCAAGGGCTCGGCGATGATGTCTTCCACACGCAAGCGTGGATCGAGCGAGGCGAACGGGTCCTGAAAAATAATCTGCAAGTCGCGACGCCAGCGGCGCATTTCG
>CAZILJ010000139.1:0-3106 GCA_964539915.1 uncultured Acidobacteriaceae bacterium
AGGCTTTCTGCTCGGGGAGCATGCGGCCGCCTTGCTCCTGGTCGAGGAAGATGATGATCGCGCGCGGAAAGCCCTCGCGCCGTGCGGTCGTAGCGGCGGCCTGCGCGTCACTCTGACCCAGCCGAGCGGCGTTGGCGACGGATTTCAATTCCGCGTAGAGGCGTCCGTTGAACAGCACGAGAAAGCCGAATCCGGCGGACTCGACTGCAGCGCGGTGACTGGTCCAGCTATTGGATGATGCTCCGGGAGGGTTGTTGAGCCAGTATCCGGTGTAGGAAAAAGTCTGGTGCAGTGTTTTGAGCTTGGCGTCGCCGGGATAGTCGTTGCTATCAAAACCAAGGTAGGTGCCGCTTTGCGATTGGAGCGTTGTGCAAGAGACAATCAACGCCGCTATGACCCATCGATGATTCACATATTTATTCTAGAGATTCTCTGCCAACTCTGCGACCTCGCGGTGAAATGATTTTTTCTGCGCCGAAAACTATCCCCCGATGTGCACCATGGTCCGCGACGCCGGCACAAAATCCGCCTCGCCGATGTGGTGCCGCTCTTCTTTTTTCACCACCACTTCGCGGATGAACTCTTCCAACTCCGTGTCGCTGGCACCGCGGCGCATTTGAGCGTGCAGATCGTGGTCCCACACGGAGAACAGGCAGGTGCGGATTTTTCCGTCGCTCGTGATCCGGATGCGGCTGCAATGTCCGCAGAAGGGATGCGATACGGGCGCAATGATGCCGATCTCACCCACGCCGTCTTCAAAACGGTAGCGACGCGCGGTTTCCGAACGCGCGTGCGGGACCTCAACCAGCGGCCGGTATTCCGCCATGCGCGCCAAAATTTCCTCTAGCGCGACCACCGTGGAGGGTGCCCATGTTCTGCCCTCTTCGAGCGGCATGAATTCAATAAAGCGAACCGTGACGCCTTCTTCGCGAGCGAACATGCCGAAAGGAATGATCTGGTCTTCATTGAACCCGCGCATCAGCACGCAGTTCACTTTCAGCGGCCACAAACCGGTCCGCCGCGCCGCACGGATTCCCGCGAGCACGTGTTCGTATCCGTTGGGCACACGCGTAATGCGCGCAAAGCGGTCTGGATCGACCGCGTCCATCGACACCGTGACGCGAGTTAAACCCGCGTCTTTCAACGGCTGCGCGAGTTCGGCCAGCATGTGGCCATTGGTCGTGAGCGCGATGTCGAGCGGTTCGCTCTCCTTCTGAGGGCACAGATTCGCCAGTTCGCGAACGAAGTCGACGACGCCCTTGCGGAGCAGCGGCTCGCCGCCGGTCAGCCGAACCTTCGTGATTCCCATGCCGACAAGAATGCGGGCCATGCGCAGGTAGTCGTTGAAGGGAAGGTCGCCGTAGAGCGCGCCTTCGTTCCCCGTGCGGCAGTACACACACTTGTAGTTGCAGCGGTCCGTGATGGAGATCCGGAGGTCTGTGATGGCGCGGCCGAATTTGTCGTGAAGAGCAGCCATGAGCGCTTCGCAGCCAGTATTTAGCCGCTGGGTGTACTGCCAACTTGAACAACAATCAACACCGGCCAAAGGCCAAGTGCTAATTGCTAAATGCTTCAACAGAAAGGAAAACAAACAGGCGGGACCACCCCGGCAGCTGTTTCCTTTCCAATGCGTTCCTTGCGGATCGCGGGAGGCACCGGCGTTCCCACCAGCACCCTAGGAAAAGTGTGGCGCGGGCGCCCTCGCCCGCGTTCTTTCCCTCGCCACCACAGCCTGGGTATGCCCGAAGGCTGAGGCGGTCGGAAGCTCAGTTCATTATAGACGGTCTCAATAGACGGTCTCACGCCGCGACCAAAGCCGGCGGCGCAACTACTTCAGCGCTTTCTCGATCGCAGCCTCGGCCAGCGGAGCCATGATCTTGAAGCCTGCCGCGTTCGGGTGCAACCCATCGTCGGCGAGATCCTTCTTCATCAGCCCCTTGTCGTCAACCATCGCACTGAAATAGTCAACGTAGGCACAACCGTTAGACGACGTCGAGCAATAGTTCTTCAGCCAGCGATTGAGCACGAGAATTTTCTCCGTCGGCCGCTGCGCAAAAAAATCTTTTGACCGGTCGGTGTAATTGTGCACCGGCAGAACAGAAGAGTAGATCACCTTAATATCGTCCGCTCGAGCAAGTTCGGCGAACGTGGCGAAGTCGGCCTCGATATCTTCAAGCCGCATCGGACCGGTATTACCTGCAATATCATTGGTCCCCGCAAGAATGATGACGACTTTGGGACGCAGATCGATCACGTCCTGGCGGAAGCGTACCAGCATCTGCGGCGTGGTCTGGCCTCCAATGCCGCGGTTGACATAGGGCTTGCCGGGAAAATAGTCGGCTAACTTCCAGATGTCTGTGATGGAGTCGCCGAAGAACACGACCCGATTCTCGCCCGCCGCCGGCGGAGTCAAGGCGGCATTGGCGTCTCGATATCGCTTGAGTTGCCCATAGTCGTCGGTAAACACCGCAATGCGCGACGCCCGGTACTGATCGAGTCCAGCGAAGCCGGTAGTAGGAATCGCGGGAACCTGCGCGGACTGCTGGGCCAGGGCTGAAATAGTGAGAACAAGGACTGATGCGAGTTTGTGAAAGTCACGAGCTGAATTCATTTGGTTTTCCCCAAAGTAGTTCGATCGCTTTGAAAACGCCACCACCACCGACGCCGATTGTGAGACGTTCTCTGAAGCGATTCCGATCAAGGCCTGCTTCCAAGTGCCTTCGCAATCGCCTTCTCCGCCAGCGGCGCCATGATCTTGTATCCCGCCGCATTCGGATGCAGCCCCTCGTCAGACAAGTCCTTTTTCAACATCCCCTTTTCATCGGCCATCGCCGAAAAGTAGTCGAGGTACAGGAGGCCATTGTTGGCGCAGTAAGCCTGGAGCCAGACGTTCAGAGCCAGTATTCTCTCGCGCGGACGCAGAGCAAAAGACTCCTTCGCATCCTGGGTGTAGTTGTTCACGGGAAGCAGCGACGCAAACACCATCCGGATGCCGTGCGCGTGCGCGAGCTCGGCCATGGAGGCATAGTTGGCCTCGATGTCTTCGTTGCGCGCAGGTCCGGTTACGCCCGCGATATCGTTTGTCCCGGCCAGCACCACTAACACC
>CAZILJ010000140.1:0-5157 GCA_964539915.1 uncultured Acidobacteriaceae bacterium
ATTCCCGATGCCACGACCGATCCTTCGCAAATTCAAGTGGTTCCAGTAGTCGACCCGACCGCCAAGAAGCCGATCAGCGACGGGCAGAACCCCGGCCAGCCTGCCGGACAGCCTGAGGGAACGGGCGCGGTTCCGGGCGAGCAGAACCCTCCTCCCGCAGTACAGATCCAGGAAAAACCGCCTGCTCCCGCGTCCGGCACAGCAGAGACGCCCACTACACCAGCGCCTGCCCCAACATCTAGCTCGACGATTCCACCTGCTTCTACCGCGCCCCTGCGTCCCGATTCGACCGTCGCAATTCGTCCGACATCACCCGCAGCACCAAGAAATCAGACCCCGCGCAACGCATCGACTGCGGGCAACGTTCCGTCGAGTCTGAAGTCGCAACTCGCTTCGATGACCCCCGAGTCCAGCGGGAATAAGGCGCCGGAGGCTGCCCTGCCTTCGATCGAGCCGGTGGCTGTTTCCGAAGCCATAGAGCGCGCCCTGCTCACCGATCAAGCTGCCGTCGCCTATCCCCCCAGCGCTAGAGGGCAGCAAGGGACTGTCATCCTCCAGATCCTGATTGGCCGCGACGGCGCGGTGCAGGATGCGAAGTTTCTGCAGGGATCGCTGGCGTTTGCGCGAGCTGCCATCGATGGCGTGAAACAATGGCAGTTCAAGCCCTACATGATGAACGGGCGGCCAGTGTCAGTCCAGACCTCGCTGACGGTAACCTTCAAGCCGGCATCGTAGTAAGTGATTGTTTTGTTTAAGGATCGGAAACGCGGTTGCGCCCAGCCTCGCATTACCTTAGAAGGCTCAAATTAAGCAGCCGTAGACCCGCAGCATGCATCTAGAGATATAATAATCGGAGTGTTTTTCAGGGAAGTAACTCCTTCCAGAAGAAGACCAAAACTGATGTCCATGAAAACCAAAGCAGCGATTCTCGTCACCTCCTTTGCCGTATTACTTTTCGTGGTTGTGGGTTCGTTGGGCGGCGTGCACGCGTCCTCGAACGACGGCTCTTACCGTCAATTGCAGGTTTACAGTGAAGTGCTCTCGCGCGTACGCAGTGAATACGTCGAAGAGCCCAACATCCCCAAGGTGACCGACGGCGCGCTGCACGGACTTCTCGAATCGCTCGACTCCAACTCCAGCTACATGTCGGCGGACGCCTATAAGGTTTACAAGGCCCACAAGACAGAATCGAAGGGCGGGATTGGCGCCGTGATCTCCAAGCGCTTTGGCTACGCTGCAGTCGTCGCCATACTGCCCGGATCCCCTGCTGAAAAAGCGGGCATCGAGCAGACCGACATCTTCGAATCGATCGAAGGACAAAGTACGCGCGAAATGTCGCTGCCAGAAATTCGGAGCATGATCGCCGGCACTCCCGGATCGACCTTGAATGTTGCCGTGGTCCGTGCCCGCAAGGCTGAGCCGCAGAAAGTCGTCATCACCCGCGATGTGGTCAGCATGCCGGCCGTGGCCGACAAGATGATGGACGACGGCATCGGCTATCTAAGAGTCGAGGCCCTCAGCAAAGGCAAGACGCAGGAAATCGCCTCGAAGATCAAGGCTCTCGAGCATTCCGGGGCGAAGAAGATTCTCCTCGACGTGCGTAACTGTGCCGAGGGCGACGAGAACGAAGGCGTCGCGGTCGCGAATCTCTTCCTCAATCACGGTACAATCACCTACCTGCAGGGACAGAAGTTTCCCCGACAGGCCTTCAACGCGGATCCTGCAAAGGCCATTACCGCTCTTCCCGTGGCGGTTCTCGTCAACAGGGGCACGTCCGGCGCTGCGGAAATCGTAGCGGCGGCGATTCTCGAGAACGCTCGCGGCGACGTTGTGGGCGATAAAACCTTTGGCGACGGCTCCGTCCAGAAGACAATTGATCTTCCTGACGGCGGTGCATTGATCCTCTCGATCGCGAAATATTACTCGCCGAGTGGGAAAGCCATTCAAGACTCCGCCATCACCCCTAACGTTCTGGTCGCCGACACTTCAGAAGACTCCGTGGCTCCAGACGACGAGGAAACTGCACCCGCTCCCGAGCAGGAAGCCAAGCCCAAAACCACGGTGGATGATCAGCTCAACAAAGCTGTCGAAGTCTTGAAGAGCCGAGCGAGCTAACACTGTTCATGTAGGGACAGCCGCCTCGGCTGTCCCGCTAGGGCAAAACCCAGCGGAACGAAGAGACTAAAAAATTTACTCGGGCGCCCCTCGGCGCGCGGTTCCTTTTTGCCAGCACGGCTTCGCACGAGTTGATGATTTGCGAAACCTGATGATCCGCGGGTCACCGCGATTCGTATCAGGGCATCGCTTCAGCGATGCCGTCAGATGGCCTGAAACGCCAAGGGCTTTAGCCACTGGGGTCTCCCCACCGCGGCAAAGTGCTATCCTGACCTCGACTCCCGATGAAGTCCCTCTACGAAACTCTACCTCCGGTGGAAATCGCCGGACGCAGGCTGGTCGGCCGCGTGCTCTTCGGCCTGCTTGTGCTGGTTTCTATTCTGGTCGGCGCCACCGCCGGTCTTTTGCTCGTCTACACTACCGACCTGCCGCAGGTCGACGCCCTCGAAGCCTACCGTCCCAGCTCGATCACCGAACTTTACGACGATCAGGAGCGGGTCATCGGATCCTTCGCCTTACAGCGTCGAGTGGTCGTCAGCTACGATGATTTTCCTCCGGTCTTGCGCGAGGCGCTGGTTTCCATCGAAGACAAAGACTTTTATCGCCACTCCGGAATTAATTTCTGGCGGATCGTCGGCGCCGCCTATCGCGACATCGCGTCCGGAGGCCGCCTCCAGGGAGCTTCCACGCTCACCATGCAACTGGCGCGGAATCTTTTCCTCTCCCCCGACCGCTCCTTTCATCGCAAGGTTCAGGAAACGATGCTGGCCATCCAGATCGAGCGCCGCTTCACCAAGCCGCAGATCTTCACGCTCTATGCAAATCAGATAGCGCTGGGGCACGGCGTCTACGGGTTCGAGGCCGCGTCGGAGTTTTATTTCGGCAAGCAGGCGAAAAATCTCACTCTAGAGGAAGCGGCACTGCTCGCAGGCCTGCCCAAAGGCCCGACGCTGTATTCGCCCATTAACCATCCGGACCGCGCCCAGAAGCGCCGCAATCTGGTCATCAACGCTATGCTCGAAGATGGCAAGATCACCGCCACACAGGCCGCCGACGCTCGCTCCGGCCCGCTGGTGCTCCATCTCGCCCATGACCCCAACTCCCTGGCTCCTTACTTTGTGGAGGAACTTCGACGTTTTCTTGAAGCAAAGTATGGAGCCGACCAGGTGCACGAGGGTGGTTTGAAGGTCTACACCACTCTCGATGTCGATCTGCAGAGAGCCGCGAACCAGTCCGTGCTCGATGGCTTGGCCGCCTATGAACGGCGGCACGGCTGGAAAGGTCATTTGGAAAACGTAGTCGCGAACGGAGTGGTGCTCGAGAAATATTTTCATCCCGACTGGGACGACGAGCCCGAGGTCAACGGATACGTCCACGCCTTGGTAACTTCAGCCGGTACCGGCATCGCGACCTTGAAGTTTGGACGATATACAGCAGCCCTTGGACAATCCGATGCTACCTGGACTCAGCATAAGTTGCCCGACATTCTCAAGACCGGGGACATCTGCTATGTCAGGATTCTCGCACTGGGCACCAATGGCGCCGCACGCGTCAGTTTGGAGCAAGACTCGGGCGCCCAGGGCTCGCTGCTCGCGATCGACAACGCCACCGGCGGAATCAAGGCGATGGTGGGAGGGCGCGATTTCAACGAGTCGAAGTTCGACCGCGTCACCCAAGCCATGCGCCAGGTGGGGTCGTCGTTCAAGCCATATGTTTACACCACGATCATCGACGGGGGTGCCAGTCCCGACGACACGATTCTCGATGAGCCCATCAGCTTTGAGACTTCCTCCGGTCCCTACTCTCCGCACAATTACGACGAGAAATTTGAAGGCATCATTACTCTGCGTCGCGCGCTGGCCCAGTCCCGCAACATCCCTGCGCTGAAACTGGCCAACAAAGTGGGCATCAAAAGCGTCATCGACTACGCCGGACGCTTTGGCATCACGGCCAAGCTCCCACCTTACTTGCCGGTCGCGCTGGGTTCGGCGGAAATTGCGCTGATCGAGCAGACGTCCGCCTACAGCGTCTTTCCGAATGATGGCGTGCGTGTCATTCCGCGCTACATCACGCGGGTCACCGACTATGAAGGCCGCGTGCTGGAGGAAGACTTTCCGGAAGTAAAAGATGTAATCAGCGAGCGTACCGCCCGCATCATGACATCGATGCTGCGCGAGGTGGTCCTGCACGGCACCGGGATCGCCGCCGCCAAGCTGCCTTTCCCAGTCGCCGGCAAGACCGGCACGACCAACGATTTTACCGACGCCTGGTTCGTAGGATTCTCTCCCACCATAACCTGCGGAGTCTGGGTCGGCTACGACGAAAAAAAATCGCTCGGCGCGAGAGAAACTGGCGCCCACGCCGCCTTGCCCATCTGGATGAGTTTCATGACCGTAGCCATGGCGGGAAAAGATCCCGGAGACTTTCAGGCCCCCCCGCAGTCTCGCACCGCCGTTCAGAAAGTAGATACGCCCGACACCGCCCCGGAGACGGAAGAGGCACGCTGATGACTGTCCGGAGACCGTTTTTCCAGCACGAGATCATGACCATGGCCCGCACCAAGGCGGGCGATTTGTCTGGGAGGGACGACGGACTACTTCCCGTTGATCAAGCATTACAATTTGTTGCACCGCCGGTTCAGGACACGATCGACAAGATTAAGAGATTTGGTATTCCTTTTTTGAAGGATTTGCCAACAGACGCCAGCCGGGGATTTCAGAAGCATGGTGAGGAACGAATGAATCATACCGCCCATGTCGGTTTGCTAACTCTCGTGGGGTTGGTCGCGACATGCGTCATGACGCAGCCATCGCAGCAGAACACGCCCCCTGAAGACAGCAAGAACGCTATCGAGCGCGTCCTTCGCACGCAGCAGGACGCCTGGAACCATCACGACCTCGACGCCTTCATGACGGGCTACTGGAATTCTCCCGATCTGACGTTCTTCTCCGGTGCAAAAGAATCCAAGGGATGGCAGGCTACGATCGACCGCTATCGCGCGACTTACGCCAGTCCCGGCCACGAAATGGGGAAGCTGGATTT
>CAZILJ010000141.1:0-10534 GCA_964539915.1 uncultured Acidobacteriaceae bacterium
TCAGCGCCAGCAGTGCGAGCGTCAGCAGGGCCGCATTTCTTCGTTGCGCATGCGATCCGGCCCAGATCGCTCCGGCAGCAGCCATCGTGGCCCCGGCGACCAGCACGACGTTCGGCCCACCTACCCAATTCAGCAGGGGCACAACGGCAAGACAGGCCAGCGCCCCACCGCAAAGGTCAGCTCCGTAAAGCCGCGGGATGCGCTGCGTCTCGCGCGCGAATACGATTGCGAACAGAATGCCGGTAAGGAAGAAGGGGATAGCAGCGGCCAGGTAGAGCGCCGTCAGGCGTCCGAAGTTTGCCCACGAAACCTGCAGCGCGACCGGAACATGCAAGACGATCTCCAGCACCACAACCACCACCGCGGCATTTGTGACGCACAGGCGCGCAGCGAGCAGCCGTGTGTCGATGCGGGCGAGTCTGCTCTTCAGAAGATATGCGGACACGCCGCCCGCACCCAGTCCAAGCAGCGCAATCGAAATTGCCAGAAAAGCGAAGTGATAAAACAGCACCACGGAGAAGAGCCGAGTCAGCGCGAGTTCGAGCAATAACGCGGCAAAACTGGTGAACGCGAGCCCCGCCAACAGGTCTTTTTCCGGGATTTCCAACTTGTTCACTGCGAGGTTCGAGGGTGCTGTGAGAACCGGCATAAATGGGCTGGACGCGACAGTCTAGCAGATGGCAGACGGAGGATTTGCGCGCCGCGGTCCGGAAGGCATCAGCTCTCGAGAATCACTTGCGCGATGGCCTGCTCCGTCGTGTGCGAGATAGACAGAGCCACGTTTTTCGCTCCCAGCCTGGTCGCGAACTCCGCGGCCTTCCCGTGGAAGGCAATCGTCGGCCGCCCTCCAGGCATGCGAACGACCTCGCAATCGCACCAGCGTACGCCATGATTCCAGCCGGTGCCCAGCGCCTTCATCGCGGCTTCCTTGGCAGCGAAGCGGGCGGCATAGCGCTCATAGCGATTCGCTTTGGAATCGCAATAGCGCATTTCTCCGGGGGTATAGATCCGCTGCAGAAAACGCTGCCCAAAGCGTTCGATGGACTGGCGGATGCGGGGAACTTCGGCAATGTCGATGCCGGTGCCTACGATCATTTGCGAGACTTCCCTTCGCACTGAATCTTACAGCAAGCGCTCTTATAGCAACCGATCCCCACGATAGATCAAGCGCCCGTCGATGAGGCGAGCTTCGGCCGTGAGCTTATGCGGTTTGACCGGGCCTTCGGCGTCCATGTGCAAGACTTCGTGCCCGTGTGCAAGCAGCCAATCGGAAACCAACATTCGATGGCAGCGGAAATAAGGCCGCTCGGCACACATGTACGCGGTCGTAGAGGTGTCGGCGAACGCCACCAAATCGGAGATAGCGTGCTCGAATTCCGGCGTCAACATGTAGTCCCCATAATTGCGGAAACTCGGATTGCGCAGGGCAATGTTGGGCGACTCTTCGAGAATCTTCCTGCGGTATCCGCCCAGCGCCGTCATCGAGTGGTAACGGATTCCAGCTGCAGGCAAGCTTTGTTCCAGCGAATCGCGGTTGAAATGAGGCAGGCGACGTGACATGGGAAACGCTCGGATGTCGACGAGAACCTCGATCCGATGCGCCTTCAGAGCCCCGACCAACTCCTCCAGGGAGCGGGTGGAATGTCCGATGGTGTAGAGAACGGCCAACAGAAGTTTGATGCGGATTGTCTAAGGTGCGATTCGACTAAGGGCGGCCGCAATCAGGGGATCCTGACTGCCGAAAACTGTGCGCAAATCCAGAAGCACGCGTCCTTCCTCGACGCGCGCGACAATGGGCGGATCGGACGCTCGCAGACGGGCGGCTAACTCGTCGGCACTCAGCCCCTCGCAACTCAAGGCCAAAAGACGTGTCGGTAGCACTGAAGAGGGCGCGGCGCCGCCGCCGATTACCGATTCACCTTCGATGACTTCGATCTTCCGTTTCGGTGACCGGACTTGAGCCGCGAGCGACTCGGCCCGCTTTCCGATTTCTTCTTTCGTGAGACCCATCATCTTCAGGGCGGGAATAGAATCGTGATCGCGCTTCACATACGCCAACAGCGTGCCTTCCAGCGCCGCATAGGTGAGTTTGTCGACGCGCAAGGCGCGGAACAGGGCGTTAGTGCGCATGCGGGTCACCAGATCGGCCCGGCCACTGATCAATCCGGCCTGCGGCCCACCCAGCAGTTTGTCGCCGCTGTAGGTCACAACGTCAACGCCAGCCCGCAGACTGTCGAGCACGCTGGGCTCGCCTGTGATTCCGAAATCCTGCAAATCAACCAGCGCGCCACTGCCAAGATCTTCCATCAGAGGTAGAGCATGCTGGTGCGCCACTGTCACCAGTTCCGCGGTGGATGCCTGTTCCGTAAATCCGGTGATCTCAAAATTGGAACGATGCACGCGCAACAGCAGCCGCGTGCGATCGGTGATGGCCTTTTCGTAATCGGAGACGCGAGTGCGATTGGTCGTTCCCACTTCGCGAAGAATCGCGCCCGACTTTGCCATGACGTCAGGGATGCGGAAAGAGCCACCGATCTCCACCAATTCACCGCGCGATACGACCACTTCGCCGCCTTCGGCCTGGGTGTTGAGCGCCAGCAGGACCGCGGCAGCATTGTTGTTCACGACGATTGTCGAAACAGAAGCGGCGGCGTCGCCAACAAGCTTGCGGAATAACCGATCGACGTGAACATCGCGCCGGCCACGCGTACCGGCCTCGATCTCGAACTCAAGATTGGAAAACTGTCCGGCAGTTTCGTGGATGTGTGCGAGGGCCGCTTCAGCCAATGGAGCGCGGCCCAGGTTGGTGTGCAGGATGACACCGGTCGCGTTAATGACCGGACGGAGGGAGTGCGCCAGCGTCTTTCCGAGATGTTCTTTGATGGCTTCGCCCACTCCATCAAGGGCAAGTCGCAACGAGGACTGATTGAGCCGTCCCGAGCCGACTTCGTCCCGCAAGCGCCCCAGCACAGCCCGGGCGGCGTCGGTGACCGAGGCTGCTCCTTGGCTGGTCGCCAGTCCAGCCACCGCGGGGGTGCGCAACACATCATCGACCGATGGCAGTTCTCGAAAAAGCGCGGAATTTACGGAACTCTTCAAGGCAGCAAATTATCCCACAGGCAAGATTGTCACAGCGTGTGCAGATAAGCCAACAAGTCTTCAACGTCCTGCGGGCTCAGAGTTTGGCTGTATGCTGGCATTTCGTTGCGGCCCAAGCGGATGATGTCGGTCACGCGCTCATCGTTGGCCGGCAGTCCACTCAGAGTCAGATATTTGCGCTGAAAGACTCCCTTGAGGCCCGGGCCTTTCTTGCCTCGAGTGGAATAGGGCTCGTGGCAGCGGTCGCAGCGGGCATCGTAGATCTTGCGGCCAGCCGACTGCTGGGGGTTGAGAGCAAGCTCTGCGTCCGATTTGCGGCGCTCAACGTCGCAAGCGGTAAAGATAGCGGACGCCACCAGAACCACCAGTATTCCCAATACAAGTTTTGCGCAATTACCGTTTGTCGGCATCTGCTCTGTGGGACCTTTCGATTGCATCCGTCATCTCTGCTGATCGGACGACTCGCGGCATGGAGCGCCAGTTTAACCATGATAGAGCAAAGCGCTCGGTCTCACGCCTGACGGTGCGAGGAATAGCAGATGACACAACTCACGCGCCGAATTCCTTTGCTATGCTTCATTTAGAATCGTGCCCGATGAGATCTGTTTTTCAATGGAACCTCGGGACCCGTGGGCTTGAACTCGGCAAGCGTACATTGATCATGGGCATCGTCAACGTGACCCCAGATTCATTTTCCGATGGGGGACAATTTCTGGATCCCGATAAGGCTATCGAACATGCGCTGCGACTGCTGGACGAGGGTGCCGACATACTCGACATCGGCGGCGAATCGACACGCCCGGGAGCGCGCGTGGACGCCCCCTCGTCTCTGGCCGAGACTAAGCCAGCCGAGACCAGGTCTTCTGAGCTGAAGAACTCTCCGGCTGCACAACCCAAGACGACCGCTCCCGAGGTCAGCGCGGAAGACGAACTCAAACGGATTCTTCCCGTCATCGCCGGGTTAAAAAAGCAACGTCCCACGGCGGTACTCTCGGTAGACACCTACAAAGCGGACGTAGCCCGCGCGGGGGTGGCCGCCGGAGCGGAAATCGTGAACGATGTCAGCGGGCTCCGCTGGGACGCGCGAATGCCGAAGACCATTGCTGAGCTCAAATGCGGCGCGGTTTTGATGCATATGCGTGGGCGTCCCGAGGAGTGGCGCACGCTGCCGCCTCCCGGAGACGTCGTGCTACTGGTGAAGCGGGAGCTCAAGCAGTGGGCTGAGAAAGCTGTACTGGCGGGCATTCGGCGCGAACGCATTGTGCTCGATCCCGGCTTCGGATTTGGCAAGAGATTTGATGAGAACTATCCCTTACTGAGCCGCTTCGATGAATTGCAGGCGGACGGCTTTCCTCTTCTGGCAGGTACGTCGCGAAAATCTTTCATTGGGCGAACGCTGTCCAAAGACGGAAAGGACGCTCCGCCAGAAGATCGCCTGTATGGAACGCTTGCGACGCAGACTGCGCTCATTCTCAAAGGCGCCCACATTTTGCGGACCCACGACGTGAAGGCCACCGTCGACGCCGCGCGCGTGGCAGACGAGATTCTGCATGCACGCTGAAACCAGCAGATGACACCTGCCTTTTTCCTTCAGAGAAGATATTGACGCTACAGGTTTCCTGTCGCGCCAGGAAAATTTCATCTTGGCTCGTTCCCGCCATCCCGCCCTCAAGACTATGAATGTGCTGTGCGCAGGGGAGGTTGTTGCCGGCCGCACCGGTTCGTAGCCCCGTGTGTGATGGACGATCTCACCAAACTCTCGCAAGATCCACGAGTCACGCGGCGCCGGCCCGAGTCGGCGGATCCCGGCGGCGCTTGCGTCTGGTAATGGATCGAGCGGGCTCAGCCGGGCAGCGGGGCAGCGACAATGCTGCGCTCGACGTCGTCGTAGATGCCGCCAACGCACTGCTCAAACCAGTGGTCGTTTTTCTTGCGCGCGTTCCCTACGATCCCAACGCCAGCCTGCGCCACTACCACCTCCTTGCGGAGGGCGGGCAGATTCGTAGGTGTCGGGCGAGAGCACGGAGCTGGACGGTCCGACAGCCAGAACTACATTGAGCGGAATCTCACGTCAAGGCTGTTCTACGCGCAACTACCGTTTGCGAACGGCGGTAACTCCGGGCAACGGACTGGCGGCAAGCTCGTTCTGCCTCCTATAGTCCAGAATGCGCGACGTCAAGGTGTGTGCGCCCACAATCCGTACGTCCGCAGTGGCTTCCATACTCTTTTGCACCCACACGCCTTCCAGATCGGCAAATTCCAGTTTGATGCGAAGCTTCTTGAGCCACCAAGACGGTGTCTTTCCGACCTCTCCCGCGATCTGGCGAACCAGAAATGAGTGCTTATCGATCCACACCTGTCCGGAGAGCAGGTCTCCCTCGGTTCGTTTCGGCCTCAACATCAGGACGTAACACGCCTGTCCGTCGAGCGTCGCTTCGCCTAGGTAGCTGAAAACGTAATTATCTCGGCTGATGGCGCTGCCTTCTTTATCCTTCTGGGATCTCTTGACCTCGTGGTCCAGAATGTCGCGCACAAGTTGCGGTCCGCGGGAACTCCCTGAGTATCTCTGAATGGTGTAGCCCTCGGAGGCGGGTGGCCTGAAATTGACCTCTGCCACCACTCGGGAATCAGTTTTTGAATTGTTCATCCGGGATAGGCGATATTCACGAATGACCTGATACGAGGCTTGTGGACGCATCGCCGCCTGCGCCTTCTCCATCGACTGGACGATCGTATCGAGCGACAATGTCGCTGGAGGGGCGGGTTGCTGAGCGACTGCGATCGAGCACAGCATGGCGATCCACGCTCCGCTTATCGCCCATCGCTTCCGAACCGTCACTTTGCGCGCCTCGCGATCCTTAAGATGCGAAAAGCACGTACGGGGCCAAAAGAAAATCCGCAAATAGTGGGGATTAATCGCGAGTAAAACGGAAGAGAGTGCAAATCTGTGCTTTCGTGGGGAACATTCTGCCTAAGCGAAATCCCTTAATTGACACGGCTTTAGACCGTAGGCTCGTGGCGGCACAGAAACCGGTAAGCTATCGCATTATCCGGCGCCTACACTTTGGTCACCGCGGTCACCGGGAATGACGACCGGCGCTAGCTAAAACGCCTTGCCCGAATCCAGCAAGATGGTGACCGGGCCTTCGTTCACCAGCTCCACCTGCATCATTTCCTGGAAGCGGCCTGTTTCGCAGCGCAGGCCCGCCTCACCAATACGCTCCACGAAAAGCTCATAGAGCCGCCGCGCGTGTTCGGGCGGAGCCGCGGCGTCGAACGACGGACGCTTGCCGCGGCGCACGTCGCCGTACAAGGTGAACTGCGAGACTGCAAGAACACTCCCCCCCACCTCTTGCACACTGCGGTTCATCTTGCCATCATGATCTTCGAAGATGCGGAGGCCGGCGATTTTTTCTGCCAGATAGTTTGCATCGCTGTCGGTGTCTTCCTGTCCCACACCCAGCAGAACCAGCAATCCCATGCCGATCTCACCGCTGATCCATCCGTTGACCGTGACCTTCGCCCGGCTCACGCGCTCGACGACGGCACGCATGCGACTCTCCTCGCCTCTCATTGACCAGTTCTGATCGACCCCATCATACCCCGCTGAGGTTTGACCCCAGCAACGGCCAGCCTTTAGGATTCAAGAGTGCAATCCCAAGTCAACCGAGGCTTTGCCGTTTGTGGCAGGGTCCTTCCTTTACACTAATTCACCGGGACAATTACACTACACACTCGCCTTTTCGTATCGCAGTGCGCAACGAAGTGCGCCGTAAGAAGTGCCAGAATTGTGGAGGGCCAAAGGCCAATCCACGGGAAATATGACCTGCAATTGCGCAACACTAGAATCCGAAGAATCCGAATTCAAATCTAATCGAGGCAAGCGAGGAGAAACATGGCAGCCGTAGACGAGAAGGTTAAACAGATTATCGTGGAGCAGTTGGGAGTCGATGAGGGCGAAGTTACCTCCAGCGCGTCATTCGTGGACGACTTGGGGGCGGACTCGCTCGACACCGTAGAACTGGTCATGGCTTTCGAGGAAGCCTTCGACATCGAGATTCCTGACGAGGACGCCGAGAAGATTCGCACCGTGCAGGACGCGGTAGATTACATTTCCAAGCACGCGAAAGCGGGGAAATAGTTGGGACGCAGGGTCGTAGTCACAGGTTTGGGCTTGATCTGTGGCGTGGGCAATACCACCGATGTGGTATGGAAGGCCCTGCTCGCGGGCAAGAGCGGTGTCGGGCGTATCACCAGTTTCGATCCCACTGCCTTTGCTTGCCAGATTGCGGCGGAGGTCAAAAACTTCGACCCCCTGAATTTCATCGAGAAAAAAGAAGTCAAGAAAATGGGCCGCTTCATTCATGTGGCTATCGCCGCCGCCGACGAAGCCCTGAAGATGTCGGAACTGAAGATTACCCCGGAGAACGACGAGCGCGTCGGCGTTCACATCGGCTCGGGGATCGGAGGGTTCGACATCATCGAGCGCGAGCACACCGCGCTGATGGAAGGCGGCCCGCGCAAGATTTCCCCATTCTTTATTCCAGCCGCCATTATCAATCTTGCCGCCGGCCAGGTTTCCATGCGCTTCGGAGCTAAAGGACCGAACGAAGCAACCGCGACGGCCTGCACCACCAGCGCACATTCCATCGGAGACTCCTACCGCATCATCCAGCACAACGATGCCGATGTGATGATTGCTGGCGGTGCAGAGGCCGCGATCACTCCGATGGGCGTTGGCGGATTCGCCGCCATGCGTGCGCTCTCCACCCGCAACGATGCCCCCGAAAAGGCCAGCCGTCCCTGGGATCGAGATCGCGACGGTTTCGTGATCGGCGAAGGCGCGGGCATTATGATCCTGGAAGAATTGGAATTCGCCCGCAAGCGTGGCGCCCGCATTCTTGCCGAGATCGCTGGCTATGGAATGTCCGGCGATGCCTACCACATGACCCAGCCTGCCCCCGAGCACGAAGGCGGCTTCCGCGTCATGCGCAATGCCGTGCGCGATGCCGGAGTCACTCCCGAGGTCGTCGGATACGTCAACGCCCATGGCACATCCACCCCGATCGGCGACGCGCTCGAGGCGCACGCCATCCGCAATTTTTTTGGCGATCGCAAGATTGCTGTGAGTTCCACCAAGTCGATGACCGGCCACCTGCTGGGCGGCGCGGGCGGACTGGAGGCGGGCATTACCGTTCTGGCGTTGCGCGACCAAATCCTGCCTCCCACCGTCAACCTGGAGAATCCCGATCCCGACACTGCCGGCATGGACCTGGTCCCCAACCAGGCCCGCAAAGCGGAAATCGAATACGCCATGTCGAACTCGTTCGGCTTCGGCGGGACAAACGGCGCGCTCCTTTTCCGGCGCTGGATCGAATAAGTACGAGGCAGGGACTTTTTCGATCTTTGGCACAGACCCCAAGCTCCTCATTCCACGAATCTTCGGCTTCGTAATGTCCTCTCTCACAGAGCGTCGGAAAAGGTAACGACACTTTGGTACTTCGCTCGTTGGTCCTTTGTGTCTTTCCAACCATGCCGGGCGCATCCACAATGGATTTCGATCTAGAGTCTTCCCTCGACTATGGAAAAAGCTTTCGCTACGAACTTTGCCCCCTCCCCTATTGTAAGGAAAGCAGCCGCTCGCACAGCACTCGTGGGATTGAGTGACTCGTCCCGCGTTCTGCTCGCGGAGTGTTTCCGCCAATTCAACATTGAAACCGTGCCCATAACCTCCAACGCGGCCGAGCGCCTGCGCAAGGAGAAATTTGAGGCGTGCGTGTTGGCGCTGGGGGACGGCGCCGATTCCGTCATGGAATCGGCTCGCTCTTCCCCTTCGAACAGCCGTTGCGTGATTTACGGTATGGGCGGCAACGCGCAAGAAGCCATGCGCTACTCCAAATACGGCATCAACGCCATCTTCAATGAACCTCTCGAGAGACCGGCAGCTCTGAAACTGGTGCGCGCCACGCGAATGCTCGTGCTGCACGAGTTTCGGCGTTACGTGCGCATTCCGGTAATGACCGAGGTCTCGGTCGTCGGAGACGGTCGTCGCATCAGCGCAAGCAGCATCGAAATCAGCAGCGGCGGTATGTCGGTCAAGAGCGCCGAAGATTTTTCCATGGGAACGAATGTAGACGTCGCGTTTTCCCTGATGACCCTGCCTCGTGTCAACGTTAAGGGAACGATCAGCTGGCGCAAGCCCAAGTCGATCGGGATCCGGTTCGATGCCGCTGACGAGCGGCGCCAGAAGATCAAGATTTGGATCGATTCCTATCTCGAGAACTGAGTCGCAGGCTGGCTTTACAATAGCTGCGTGCCCGAAGTCAGCACTCGCTACACCCCGGCGCCCGCGCTGCCTGCCATCGACCGTCGTCGCTTTCGGTTTCGTCAGCGCATCGTCCTCCGCATCATCATCTGGCTGGGATACGGCATCATCCGCCTCATCGGCCCCACTTTGCGGGTATCGGTTTCTTACGAGGACGGAGCGCAACACCGGCTCGATCAGCGCCCGTTGGTCGCTTCTTTCTGGCATTCCTGCATGATCCCCGCGACGTATATCTTCCGCGACATGGGCATCCGGGTAATGAGCAGCAACAGCTACGACGGCGAGTATATGGGCCGCATCATCCACAAGTTCGGATTCGTGGCGGTGAAAGGCTCGAGCAGCCGCAATGCGGTACGCGCCTTGCTAGGCCTGCGCCGGTCGCTCGAAGACGGTTGGACGGTGGCCTTCACCCTCGATGGCCCGCGCGGTCCCCGTCACAAAGTGAAACCCGGACCGGTCGCGCTGGCGCGATCCTCCGGCCTGGCTTTGACTATGTTTCACGTGGCTGTCGATCGCGCCTGGGTGTTGAACTCGTGGGACCGACTGGTGATTCCGATTCCTTTTTCGCGGGTTTTAGTGCGGGTCGGCAAGCTGATCAACGTGCCCGGTAGGGCTACCGACGAAGAGGTCGAGCATTACACCGCAGAGCTGCAGGCTGCACTCGATCGGGTTTGCCAATTCTCTGAAGCGAATGTGAACCGGGTCGGAACGCGCGAATTCCCCTACCACAAGGGGAATTGAGAACGGGCCTTATTCGAGCGTCGACCCTAACTGCTGGTACTTGTATTTCTTTCCGTCCCAAAACACAACCGATGAAGTGTTCTCGCCCTCGCCTCTTTCTTCCATATAAATTCCGAGGATGGTTTTCTTTTTCAGAGCGAGCCTCTTCACGGTCACAGTTTTAAACGGCAGGTTGATGAGGAGGAATTTGGCTTTGGGCTTTTCGGCTTGCCAGGCACCTTTTTCCGTACCGTGGATGATGAGCAGGCTCAGGCCGCGGCGATCGGGTTCGTCAGAACCGAACGTGGAAGTGACTTTTATGTCGCTGTATCCGAGAGCGGTATCGTAGGGGTCGGCGACGACAAAGCTGTACTCATCCTTGTCGGCCAT
>CAZILJ010000142.1:0-1510 GCA_964539915.1 uncultured Acidobacteriaceae bacterium
TAGTAGCCGGCGACGCCGAAGCTGAGCGGATGCTCCCCTACCGGGCGCGACCACGCTGTGCGGAATGCATAGGCAGGCTGTCCTGACATTTCGCCCGCTTGCGCCGAGCGATAAAAGTGATTTGGGGGATACTCCCAGTCGAGGTTATCCATCACTCCGGCTTGTACGGTTACAGTCTGCTGGTCGGAAACTGCGAAGCGGTGCTCGATGCGGAGTTGCGGCGTCCAACCCCAAAGGTTTCCGGCAAACGCGAATGTCGGAGTGGCCAGGGACGCAAAGGAAGTGGGCGAGAGGGGCGAGATGAACAAGGAATCCTGACCGGCGACAACCGAGGTGTGTTCCCAATCGAAGCGTAAGCTCGCGGTCTGCAGGCGAACGATTCCGAAATCGACGCCATTACCGGTGGCGGGAAACCCTCCCGCGAAGTCAAGCTGGACATCGGCCGACGTTCTCGAGCCGGCGATCGTCGGACCAAAGATTTCGAAGCCGACTTCAGACTGCCGCAACGTTGCTCCAACGGTCCCCCGCCTGCTGCCCACCGGAACCGGCTGGGCATAGTTGGGGAAGTCCAGATCGTCCGATCTCCCAACGTTGCCGAAAGCGTTCATAAGAAGAATGCCGTGAAGGCGAACCCGATACTTGGACGCACTCTCGACCTTGGTCTGATATTGCTCATCAATCTTTGAGCCGCTCAGCGAAGCGGATTCTTCCAACTTCTGAATACGTTCGTCCAACGAGGGCGAAGCTTGGGTTGTGGATTGGCCGGCCGAGTTGGAGGCTGCGCTTGATTTCTCGTCCGGCAAAGGGGATTGGCGAGCGACTGCAGACTCGGCGCCGGTGGGAGTGGCGGGGCCTTCCAGCAGAGCGCGTGTGGCTTGCAAGTCTTGGCGGAGCTGATGCATCTCAGCGCGGGACTCGGAATTTTCTGCGCGCATCTCGTCTACCAGAGTTCTCAGTTGACGGACCTGATCTTGCAGATCACGAATGGCACCGGCGCTCTCTGCCGACGGGTTAGGGGCGCTCGCGGGAGCATCCTGCGCGCGCCCGAACGTATTGAATAAGACGAAAGCGGCAGCCGCCAACGTGGCTCCGCGAACCGCATCAATCCTCAGGCTCTTCACACCGACCTCCTACACCTTCGTCCTACAGTTTCCGGAACCAGGCACGAAGATTGGGATCGTGCCTACGGACCCGGATGCGAAATCGATTTCTGCTTGGAATCGTCCAGCTGAGCCGGCACCGGCACAAGAGAAGGAACCTCAGAGCTGGCCGGGATATCACTACGGTAGCCATCCGGCAGGCGTGCGGGCAACACAATGCGAAAGACCGTCAATCCCTGGTCCCCAACTGGGCCGGTGCGTTCCATAACAATTTCTCCCCCGTGATCCTGAACAATCTTCAGCACGACGGCTAACCCTAATCCCGTACCGTTCTCCTTCCCATGACTCACGAACGGATGGAACAGACGGTCGCGGATGGAGTCAGCAATGCCGGGACCGTTGTCGGCCAC
>CAZILJ010000143.1:0-7432 GCA_964539915.1 uncultured Acidobacteriaceae bacterium
CGCCTTGGGCGCTGGAATTTTTGCGGTGACATTGGGGGTGTGGCTGCCTGCCATCAAAAAGGCATACGACAACCGCAAATCCATCAGCGAAACTCTCTCGGCAACCATCGCGTCCAGCGGCGTCGACGAGGCAGTTAAGCAATACCATGATTTCAGGACCGCCGAGTCCTCCGCCTACGACTTCGATGAAGGCGAACTCAACGCGTTGGGCTACCAACTGATCCGTGCCAAGAAATTCAAGGAAAGTATCCGTATTTTGCAGCTCAACGTCGAAGCCTATCCGCAATCAAGCAACACCTACGACAGCCTGGGAGAGGCCTACTTGGACGACGGCAACCCGGCGCAGGCCATCGCCAACTATCAAAAGTCCCTTCAGCTCAACCCAAAGAACCGAAATGCCATCCTGGTGCTTCAGAAACTCAATACGCCTAATCGCTGATCAGCGAAATATTCTGCCGGAACACGGGGCCGGTTGTGGCTGCCGGATGGGAAGAAAGGGAGTGCGGAAATGCGATCATCTCCAAATACTACTGCTTCACATTTGCTCCGGCGGTATCGGGCTTCTGTCGGGCGCCGTGGCCATGTCTTTTCGCAAGGGCCCTCGCCGGCATGGCATCGCTGGAAACGTATTTTTTGTATCCCTGCTGAGTATGCCTGCGGCTGGGACCTACATGGCGTTCATGAAATCACAAATGAACAATGTTTTGGCGGCGTGCTGACGTTCTATCTCGTGGCAACAGCATGGGCGACTGCCAGGCGCCGAGACGCGAAGACGGGCATTCTCGATTGGGTTTGCGCTTCCGGTGGCATTGGCGCTCGGTACCTTGGTCCTGACCTACGGGGTGGAGGCCGCGAACAGCTCAACCGCGGCGAAAGATGGAATCCCTGCGGGAATGTACTTTTTCCTTGGCTCCGTCGCTCTGCTTTCTGCCGCGGGGGACGTTCGTATGCTTTGGCACGGCGGTGTTTCTGGCGCGCAGCGTATTGCGCGGCATCTGTGGCGAATGTGCTTTGCGGTGTCTATCGCCTTTTCCTCCTTGTTTTTGGCACGGCCACAACCGTTCCCGGCGTTATTGCGCAAGACGGGGATAGTTTTTCTGCTGGGTGTCCTGCCGCTGATCTTGATGATTTTCGGGCTGGTTCGCGTGTTGTTCACGAATGCGTTCAAAAGGACTTTGTCACCAAACCGAGTTCTTGGGAACCGGCCTGGGGTCCCCAAGCAAGCCTTGCCTCTAGCTGAACGAAGGTCGGAGCGGGTGGCCTCGATAGCAGGTGAGGTCGCCATGGTCATCTGATTTCAAGTACCGCGGCCCAACCCACCTGGGCCGCCCGAGATAACCGAGGGCAGCTGCCCCCGCATCAGTTGTGGGTGTGCCCGGCATCCTTGATGGCTCCCTACATTGACCATTGTGGGCCGTCCGAGGTGAGGATCTCGAACCTAAACTTCTTCCTTGACTGCATAATTACGCTTCCGGTAGCATACCTATACCGACCGACCGGTCGGTTTTTATTTGAGAGGAGCACCCGGTGGTCAAAATTTTCTATGAACGCGATGCCAAGCCCGAAGCTTTGCAGGGCAAGACGATCGCCATTCTGGGCTACGGCAGCCAGGGACACGCGCAGGCGCAGAATCTCCGCGACAGCGGATACAAAGTCATTGTCGGGCTCGAACCCAACCGAGCCAGCGCGCAACAGGCACGAGCGGACGGCATGGTCGTGGTGGCGCCGGATGAGGCCGCCAAGCGCGCCGACTGGATCCACGTGCTCACCCCGGACGAGACGCAGGCCCAAGTCTATGACCAGTTCATCAAACCGTATCTGCATCCCGGGAAAGTCCTTGGCGTGTCGCACGGCTTCAGTATTCATTTCAAGACGATCGTTCCGCCGACCGATGTCGACGTGGTCATGATCGCTCCGAAGAGTCCCGGACACCTTGTGAGGCGCGTGTACAGCGAAGGACGTGGAGTGCCGTCGCTGATCGCAATCCAACAGGATGCCAGCGGGCACGCGCACGAACTCGCGCTGGCCTATGCGCATGGGATCGGATCGACGCGCGCGGGAGTTCTGCAGACAACATTCAAGGAAGAAACCGAGAGCGACCTGTTTGGCGAGCAGGCAGTGCTTTGCGGCGGGTTGACGTCACTGATCAAGAAGGGATTTGAAACTCTGGTCGAAGCGGGCTACGCACCCGAGATTGCCTACTTCGAGTGCCTGCACGAAACCAAGCTGATCGTCGACCTGATCTACGAAGGCGGATTGAGCCGGATGCGCCACTCGATTTCCAACACGGCGGAATATGGCGATCTGACGCGTGGGGAACAGGTGGTGGGCGATGCTACGCGGGCTGCCATGAAGAAGACGCTGGCCGACATTCAGAGCGGAGAGTTCGCGCGGGAGTGGATTGAGGAAAACAAGAGCGGCTGCAAGAAGTTCAACGCTCTGCGCGAAAAAGAAAAGCAGCATCCCATCGAAATCGTAGGTGCACAACTTCGCGGCATGATGAGCTGGCTACCCAAGGAAGGCAATAAATCGACGGAAGCTCCGAAAGATCCTGCCAAACAGGTGGTGAATGCTTAAAGGAGCCGACATCGTTTTGCGGTGCCTGCGCGCCGAGGGGGTGGAGTTGGTGTTTGGCTACCCCGGCGGCGCGATCATGCCGCTCTATGACGCGCTTGAGGGCAGCGGCGTGCGGCACATCCTGACGCGGCATGAGCAGGGCGCCGTGTTCGCTGCGGAGGGCTACGCGCGGGTTACTGGGGAAGTTGGCGTTGCCATGGCGACGAGCGGGCCGGGTGCGACGAATCTGGTGACGGGAATTGCCGACGCGAAGATGGATTCGGTTCCCCTGGTCTGCATTACGGGGCAGGTGCGCAGCGCTCTGATCGGTACGGATGCGTTTCAGGAGACCGACGTTTTTGGCGTAACCCTGTCGCTCACGAAGTGGAGCCGGCTGGTGCGGACCATCGATGAGATTCCTGACGCGATCGCCGAAGGATTTTATTGGGCTCGCAGCGGGCGTCCGGGCCCGGTGGTGATCGATATCCCGACGGACATGCTGAAGGCCAAGAAAGAGTTTTCCGGGCCGGTAAAGTTCACGCCGCACGCGCGGCCTGCGGATGCGAAAGCCGACGGAGGATTCACCGACACGATCGTGGCTTTGCTGCAACGGTCTTCGAAACCGGTCGCACTCGTGGGCGCGGGCGCGAAATTGTCGGGAGCGGTACCGGAATTGCGGCGGTTGCTCGAGGATCTGAACGTTCCGACGTTTGCTACGGTTCACGGATTGGGAGCAGTGCCTCCCCAGGCGCCGTATTACCTGGGGATGGTCGGAATGCACGGAACGCGGGCCGCGAACCTGGCCCTGCACGAGACCGATCTGCTGATGGTATTTGGCGCAAGGCTGGATGATCGCGTGACGGGCGATCCGACGCGGTTTGCGCCGTATGCCAAGATCGTCCACTTTGAAATTGATCCGGCACAACTGGATCGCGTGCGTCCCTGCGATCTGGCCGTAATTGGAAATCTTGCGGATACGATTCCCGCGTTCCAGGCGGAATTGCGGCGGCACACTCTTGCTGACTTCAGCGGCTGGCGCGCGGTCGCTTGCGGTGCGGAGCGGGCGGAGCTTGATCCGCGCGGGCTGGCGCAGCCGACGATCCGCTTTCTCGACGAACTCTTCAGCCGCCTGCCCAAAGAGAGCGTGGTTATCGCTGACGTGGGTCAGCACCAGATGTGGGCGGCGCAGCGCTACCGGTCATCGTCACCGCGGGGATTCATTACCTCGGGCGGACTTGGCGCAATGGGCTTCGCTTTGCCGGCTGCCGTGGGCGTGCAACTTGCTAAGCCTGACACCTGCGTGCTCTGCGTTTCCGGGGACGGCGGATTTCAGATGAACATCCAGGAGCTGGCCACGTGTCGCCGGCTGGGCCTGCCGGTGAAGATGGTCATCATCGACAACAAATATCTCGGTATGGTGCGGCAATGGCAGCAGTTGTTTTATCAGCGCAACTACGCCGAGACAGACCTGAGCGACAATCCGGATTTCGTGGAGATCGCCAAGGCCTACAAAATTCACAGTTTCCGCTTGAATGAAGACGCAATGCGGGAGTTTCCAGTGTCGAGCGAGACTGGCGATCAGATCGACAGGTTCCTGCGATCGAAAGAGCCGGAGTTGTTGGTGTTTGATTGCGCGCCGGAGGCGAATGTGTTTCCGATGGTTCCGGCTGGGGCGGCGTTGTCGGAGATGATGCTGGAAGAGGAACCGACGCAGTGACTAAGCAGGCGCGGCGGGCAAGTTGCCCGCCGGACCGCCGGCGAGCCGCCGGCGCCACATAACCTGGGGGATCGAACTTATGCAGAGTTTTCACATTCGATATCGAAATACGCAGGGGACCTTGATGCGGATTCTAAACGCGGCTTCGCGGCGCGCGCTCGATCTTCCTTTGGTGCATGCTGAACCGTCCGAGCACGAGCATCAGGTCACGCTGGCGCTCGATGTGAACCAAAAGCAGGTTGGACAGCTTTATCGCGAGTGGTATGGCATCGCGGACGTGATCATGGTGAGTTCCGGTACGGGACACGCAACGGCGTGGGCGGCGCATCCTCCGACGGGAGTGGCGATCGAAGGGTCGCGCTCAGCAGCCAGAGCATAGGTTCGATCGCGGGCCTGAGTGTCTTGTAGGGCAGCATGACTGCCGGGCGGCGTCATGCCACTGGGGAGCTTGCGACGGAGCAGGTTCCCGGTTTTTCGTTTACCATACCCGTTTCACACTGCATGGCGCGTCCTGTAATCTCTCAGCTATGGATCTCAAGCACATTAGCCGTGGAATCACCGAAGGGCGCGACCGCGCTGGCGCGCGCTCGATGTTCAAAGCCATTGGATTCACTGATGCCGATCTCAGCCGACCGCTGATTGGCGTGGCCAATACGTGGATCGAGACGATGCCGTGCAACTTTCATCTGCGCCGTTTGTCTGCCAAGGTGAAGGAGGGGATTCGCGCGGCGGGCGGCACGCCGATGGAGTTCAACACCATTGCGATCTCCGACGGCGAAACCATGGGCACGGAGGGCATGCGTGCGTCGCTGGTGAGCCGCGAACTGATTGCAGACTCGATTGAACTGGTGTGCCGCGGACAGATGTTTGACGCGGTGGTTTGCGTGGTGGGCTGCGACAAGACGATTCCGGCGGCAGCGATGGCGCTGGCACGCATGAACTTGCCGGGCATGGTGCTTTATGGCGGGACGATCGCGCCGGGCAGCTATCGCGGGAAAGACGTAACCATTCAGGATGTGTATGAGGCGATCGGTGCGAATGTTGCGGGAAAGATGAGTGACAAAGATTTGCGCGAACTGGAAGATGCGGCCTGTCCGGGCGCAGGTGCGTGCGGCGGGCAGTACACGGCGAACACGATGTCGACTGTGATGGAGATGATGGGGCTTTCGCCGATGGGATTCAACAGCGTGCCGGCGATGGATCCGCTGAAAGACGACGTCTCTTTCGCATGCGGCAAGATCGTGATGAACGTGCTGCAAAAAGGAATTATGCCGCGCGACATTCTGACGCGTGAGGCGTTTGAGAATGCAATCGCGTCGGTGGCGGCGACGGGCGGATCAACCAACGCTGTTCTGCACTTGCTGGCCATAGCGCGCGAGGCGGAAGTGGGACTGGAAATCGAGGACTTTCAAACGGTGAGTGCGCGCACTCCTCTGCTCGCCGACTTGAAACCTTCGGGGCGATTTGTGGCTTCCGACATGCATCGCGCGGGCGGCATACGATTGCTGGCCCGGCGACTGCTGCACGGCAAGTATCTGCATGCCGCAGCGAAGACGGTTACGGGAAACACGATTGGCGCCGAGGCGGAAAGCGCGACTGAAACGCCCGGACAAGAAGTGATTGTTCCGCTGGACCGGCCGTTGAAAGCGACTGGCGGCCTTGTGATTCTCCGGGGGAATCTCGCGCCCGAGGGTTGCGTAGCCAAGATCAGCGGGCACGAGCGTTTGGAGCAGCGTGGACCTGCGCGGGTTTTCGAATCCGAAGAAGACGCGATGGCCGCGGTCACGGCAAAGAAGATTAAGGCCGGGGACGTCGTCGTCATTCGCAATGAGGGGCCGAAAGGTGGCCCTGGAATGCGTGAGATGCTGGGCGTGACGGCCGCCATTGTGGGCGAGGGGCTCGGCGATTCGGTGGCGCTATTGACCGACGGGCGCTTCAGCGGCGCGACGCGCGGACTGATGGCAGGACACGTTTCCCCGGAGGCAGCATTGGGAGGTCCCATTGCTGGCGTGCGGGATGGAGACATGATCCGCTTCGATGTTGAGAAGCGCGTGCTGGAAGTCGAAGTCAGCGACCAAGTCTTGCGCCAGCGAATGGCACAGTGGAAGGCACCTCAACCGCGTTATCCAACGGGCGTGTTCGCGAAATATGGAGCGCTGGTTTCTTCGGCGTCGCAGGGAGCGATCACGCGCCCGCGCTAGATGGGGCTACGAACTGCCGGTGCGTTTCCCGGCGATGAGTTGGATGGCAATCCGCGTGTGCTCTTACACTTTCCCCAATCCAGCAAGACGCGGCACGCTCAGTAACCGGTCACTAAGTTTAGACTAGCTTGGTTGTCGTAGTGACTTCCCAGGAGAAAGCAAGACATGCGAACCATTGCGGTATCCCAGCAAGAATGTGAAGAGCTGCTGCAACGCATAACGGTCGGACGGTTGGCATGTTCGTTGGACAATCAGCCCTATGTCGTGCCCGTTGGCTTTTCCTATGAGCCCGGTTGCGTCTACATTTTTTCCACCCTCGGTAAGAAGATTGAATGCATGCGGCAGAATCCTAAAGTCTGCCTGCAAGCCGACGAGATCCGGAACGATTCGGACTGGCTGAGCGTAATCGTAACGGGCACGTACTTAGAACTGGGCGAACCGCAGTACACGGAACAGCGGCAGCACGCGCGCAAACTGCTCGAGCGGCACAACAACTGGTGGCTCAATCCCTTGGCCGAACGTCGCGAGCAGACCGACGACGTGTCGATTAAAACTGTGTTCTTTCGCATCGACATTGACGCGATGAGCGGCCTTCGTGCGACGCCCTGACGTATTAGGCGCATTCTGTTGACCACCCGCGTCGAGCTTCGCCCAAGCGGACAGCTGGGGGCCGCCGTCCAACATGGCTATCCTCACAGGGATGTCGGGTGGGCCAGAAGCTTGCTCGTTTGGGTCGTTTTCCTATTTGAATTTCGCAGTACCGAATGCTCCACTCGCGGCCTGGTGGATGGCTGCGAATGCTTCGTTTTTGATGGCAGTCGTCGCCAGGTATGTTCTTCCGGCGCTGGTGGCTACTGCCGGCATTGGGTATTTTGGGCGCACTGACTAGGCCAAAGGTGTCGGTCGTTCCCTTTTCTATCTGTATGGCCGGGACCTGGTGGCTGTTTTCCGCACGCGG
>CAZILJ010000144.1:0-1745 GCA_964539915.1 uncultured Acidobacteriaceae bacterium
CATGACGCCGGAAGAGGTTGCTGGTGCGGCCCAAGTATAAGGGGCAAGCCGGGCGCGAGCGAAACGCGGCAAGCGCGGAGCGAGAATCGCGGAAGGGGGAGACTGCCCGCAAACGACGAACGGAACTGATGGCAAACGATTACCGTCCCGAGGGACAGGTACGAAAAGCACCAAAAAGCGCAATATGTTGTGGTAGTCGCTTCTCTATTACACAATATCTGCTAGCACCTACCGGCAATACACCCCGAATTGCCTACGATAGACCCTATACTTAGGACAACTGAGGTAGAGAATCCCTTGACGGTCACTGCGCCCGGATGTCATAAACACTTCCACGGAACGCATCTCGCAACGTTCGGTAAAGCACTTGGGGTGCGCAAGTTGCAAATTCAGCACTGGCACCATGAGCATTGGGGTGAAGTCGGCCGTGATGGAATCTCGCGAAGTTATGAATGTACGGCAGGCCTCGCAGTATCTGGGGATCTCTCCGGACACTCTGTACCGATACATCACGGAAGGTGAAATACCTGCGTTTAAGCTGGGGAACCGTTGGAAACTGCGTAAAACAATCCTGGACCGTTGGATGGAACGCAAGATGAGCCAGGCGCACGCGCGGCGTCGTTAGTCAGCGCGAGCGAGAGGGGAAAGGCCAGCATATGGGTTTTTTTGGCGGGAAGAACAAGCAGCTGGTGGGGCTCGATATCGGCTCCAGTTCGATCAAGACGGTCGAATTGAAGTCCACGAAGGCTGGCTATGAGCTCGTAAGCTACGGCATGGAGCCGCTAGCGCAGGACACCGTGGTGGACGGCGCGATCATGGATGCGCCGCAAGTGGCCAACGCGATCACCAAGATTTTCGAAACTGAAAAAATCAAAACGAAGAATGTGGGTACATCGGTTTCCGGCCACTCCGTGATCGTGAAGCGGGTGCCGCTGCCGCTAATGACGGAAGAAGAGTTGTACGACCGGATTCCGTCGGAAGCCAGCCAGCACATTCCGTTCGACATCGCCGACGTGAACCTCAGCTACCAACTGCTGGAAGCGATGGATTCGCAGATGGACGTGCTGCTGGTGGCGGTAAAGAAAGACAAGATTCTGAATCACACGAACGTGCTGGCGCAGGCAGGAAAGACGCCGGTGGTGGTGGACATTGACGCGTTCGGGCTGCAGAACTGCTTCGAAGTGAATTACGAGCCGGATGCGGGGCAAACCGTGGCGCTGTTGAACATCGGCGCGAGCGTGATGAACATCAACATCGTGCGAGCCGGCATCCCGCTGTTTACGCGCGACGTCAGCGTGGGCGGGAATCAGTATACGGACGCGCTGCAGAAGGAACTGGACCTGAGCTTTGACGACGCGGAGCGCCTGAAGAAGGGCGACACCCTGCCGACGGTGACCGACGAGCAGAAGGGACAGATTCTGCGCAGCGTTTCGGACATCCTGACGCTGGAAATCCAGAAGACCTTCGACTTTTTCCGCGCAACGGCAAGCGGCGAGAACATCCAGCGAATCATGGTTGCGGGCGGTACGGCGCGTGTGCCGGGCCTGGTGGACCTGCTGCGCGAGGAATTCGCGATGCCGGTGGAAGAACTGAATCCTTTCCGGAAGGTGCTGATCAATCCCGGGAAGCATAGTGAAGATCAAATCCGGGAATTGGCGCCAAGACTGGTTGTCGCCGTGGGACTGGCCCTGAGGAGCTTCGACTAGCCATGATCCGCATAAACTTACTTGGACAAACGAGGCCGA
>CAZILJ010000145.1:0-3590 GCA_964539915.1 uncultured Acidobacteriaceae bacterium
GCACCCCCCCTGCTGCATGAATCAGGCCCGGGGACCACGCGTTTCTGCGAGATTGGGATTCCACGGGGCAATCTGGTTCGCGATGATGGACCATACACGGCTTTCCCGAACCCGCACAATATAACATCCGGATCGGGCTGAAATGCTGGTTGATCGTTCCCGAGCGCAGGTCAGCCGCGGACACTCCAAGCCAGAATACGCATTCTAGGGAAAAGTTGCGGGCTGCGCTGGCTATCCCAATAGATGACGGGCCAGGGCGGAGCTGGCCGCATCGGGCACGAATCGGTGCTGAGAAGCGCGCTTCGGTTGATGAAACGGCCAGTCACCCTCCGCCGCCAGGCTCTTCGAGATGCGGTGGTTAGGAGATCTTCTGGTGGAGCATGTCGGCGGAATGTTACGTGTCCATCATGACCAGGTCAATGCAGTCGGCCTACTTCGAAAAAAATACAAGCACGCGGTCTCTGACACGGTCCTTGGCCGTCCCGGTGTGCCTTACCAAGCCGAATCAAAAACCAGGTTGTATGCGTTCACGCTGCCAATGCCGGTGGCCATATCCCATCCAGGAGTTGCAGGGAACGCGGGTTGGTAGGCGGTCGGAGCCGTAGTTGGTTTGATCACGACCATGCAAGTTGCGCCTTTGCCGCTTCCGCCGGAAATCGTGCAGATAGGAACTCCGGTGTAACCCTGGCCTGTGGCCGTCAGAGTCACCCCGCTCACGATATGCGTAGTGGTGTTAAGGGTTGCAGTGCACGTGGCTTGCTTTCCGCCGGCGTAGATGGTGCCGCCCGTGGGAGACAGATACGCCGACTTGTTCGCGGGGGCTGCAATGTTACAGGCTGGCGTACCGGTGTAACCGGATCCACCGGTCCTCAGGACGAGGCTGCTGATGGTTTGAGTTCCAAGCGAGCCATGAGTGCCCGAAGGGACATAACAGTCGGCTTGATATCCCGGCCCGTTATGCTCGCAGTCTACATTGTTGTCGCCATTGGTGACATCGTAAAACACGCAACTGGAAGCCTTCCCCGCAGGCTGGTTGATGGAGTAGCAAGTCTTGTTCCCGGATGCGCCGTACTCCCTCTTGGCGATGGAGTAATAGGTAGGGTTGGGATTGCCCGCGCGGATATTCCACTTCTCGTCGACCAGCGCTTGAACGGCGGCCATCATAGGTGCCGCGGCTGAGGTTCCGCCAATGCCTACCCAGTTGCGCGGCGCGCCCGTACAAGGTTTGCCGCCGGTTTTCGCATCGGATGCACAGATGGTAAGAGCGTGGCCCCAGACGCCACTGGAGGCAAACAGAGACACGTCGGGAATGTCGCGCACACCATCGGCGGGATTGCCGAAGATTCCCGCTTGCCAGCTCGGCTTGGCGTAACCGGCGCAGGTGGTGTCTTCGACGTATCCGTAAGTGGAGTTTCCGACGCCTTTGGCGCAATTGCTGGGACCGCCGCTCCCCGCGGCCGTGCCCAGGAACTGACTTCCAGTAGCGCTGTTGCAGAAAGCAGAAGGAGTGTTGTATCCGAACACGTTGTACAGCAGGAAGCCCGCGCAGGAATTGTTCCAGGGAATCTCCGGAATGTAAGTCTTGGCAGATCCATACTTCGAGGAGTTGGTGGGGTTCCAATAAGTGGTTAAGGGATAGCGGGACTTCTCATAGAAGTAGAAATCTTCAAAATCGGTGCCGCCGACCGAGACGTTGTAGATGCTGTCGCCCCATCCGTTCACTCCGATGCCAGGAAGAGCATAGGTCTTAATCTGCTGTCGCTGAGTGCAAAGGGAAGAGCCGGCATCCCCGGAAGACACAAATACAGATACGCCGGCGGCCGCCGCGGACTGGAATGCGGAGTTGAATGCGGCATTCACCGCAGCTCCGCTCTTCACTTCGCATTCGCCGTAGCTCATGCTGATGATGGGGGGTGGACTGCCGGCGGCGATCAGGCCTTCGATCGCTAAAAGTTCCCCAACGGTTGCGTTCGTGCCTCCATCTTTGCAGGACGCCAATTCGACATGCGCCGCCGGGGCAATTGCCGTAATCATCTCGACGTCCAGATCGGCTTCCATATCGGCGCCATTCGTACCAGGATCGGTGCAGTTTCCTGCGCTGTCGGGGTGCGCGGTGGTGAACGTGCCTTCGTACGATTTCAACCCGAAGGTGCTCTGATATACGGACCAGTCGTTAGCATAGGCATCGCTGTCTTCCACGACGACCACGGTCATGCCTTTGCCGGTGATCCCCGCGCTTAACAGGGGCGTGACGTTATAGATTGTCTGCAGGTCTGCGGGCACGAGATCGAGGCAGATACCGAAGGTGCATCCGGAAAAGGTGTATTGCTGCCTCAGGGCGTAGTGGGGGCGAGCCTTGAAGTTGTGCATCGAGACCACGCCCTCAATCGCCGGAGCTAAAGCCGCCGGGATCTGGGGATCGGTCATGTTGGCAAAGTGGGACTCACCCTGCACTTCCAGTTCGTGAATCGCGGTATGAAAGGCTTCGCTGATCTGGCCTGCCGTCCCGGAAAAATCGATGACCATCCGGTTGGGATAAACATAGCCGATTTCGAAACCGTGCGATTGCAGCCAACTGGTGATCGTGTCGACATCCTGCTGGGCGAGACCGAACTTCTCTCCCTGCTCGTCGGCCGTCAGCCATTGCCGGAAGTTGGGCGAGTTCTTATCGGTGAGGGAATCGATGTAACTCTCGAAATCACGCTCGACTTTGGGATCGCGCCTCAGTTGCAGCAGCATGTGATCTACGGCGAAGCCGTCCGGCACTTGACCGCGGTCGTTCCTGGCGCTGGCTTCGGACCGGGTGTTACGGGCCAGAGTGACGAGCCGTTTTTCGTCAATCGGTTGGGTGATGAGCAGGCGTCCCGCCGAGGCGCCGAGAACGCGAGCCGCGAAATGCGAACTCAGGGCAAGGGTAACGATCAGAGCGGCCAGAACCACGGTGAACTTCCTGGCGGCTGATGCGATGGTGCCCGGGCTATTGATTTTGGACTTGCGAGCTCGCGAACTCATTCACTGTCTCCTTGGCAATAACGCTGCTGTGGTTATTTTGGGATCTTGAGAGGAAGAGGGTTCTGGGTTCGTGCATCGCTCGCCATTCGGTGGCGGAGACGATCGCGAACGCGTGCCGACTGTCGCCCGAACTGACATTTCCGTCAATGGTTTAGAGATTACGCGTGGCTGACGCGTGGTTGACGTAATAAGAGACTTCTTCCTAGAGAGTTGCGAGGACTTCGTGCTTAGCGGACTGCATCCGAAAAGCCCCGAGCGTGGTCACCTCATGGCGTAGATTCCGATGTTAAACTGAAGATCCCCCACGCATCCTAACTTATGGACTTCCCGCAGAGTGTCTCCGGTGTGGTGCGGTTTGGCGTGTTTGAGGCCAATCTCCGCGCGGGGGAGCTGCGCAGGAGCGGCATCAAGGTCCGGATCCAGGAGATGCCCTTTCGCGCCCTTATTGTTCTCCTGAAACGTCCCGGCGAGGTCATCGGCCGCGAAGAGCTTCGGCTGGCCCTCTGGCCAGAAGGCGTGTTCGTTGATTTTGACCAAGGCATCAGCAGCGCAATTCGACGGCTGCGCGACGCGCTAGG
>CAZILJ010000146.1:0-11277 GCA_964539915.1 uncultured Acidobacteriaceae bacterium
CCCCGTGTCGCAGGCCTTCGCGAAATCGGGCTGCCATATGCGACTGATCCAGCCATCACCAAACATCTTGCAGCATTCCTCAAGCGAGCCGCCATGGCTATGGGCGCCGAAAGCGGCTCTCCCTCACAGCTCAATGATCGCCCGTTGCTGGCAAGACCAGACGCCGTTCTCTTCAACGGAGGGTTTTGCATCCCCGAAATCGCTCGCGAGCGAATTACCGAGGCCATCGCCCATTGGTTTGGCGACGGGGGCTCGCGGCGTCCGAAGATTCTGAGGAACGACGTCATGAGCAGCGCCGTCGCCATTGGAGCGGCTTACTACGGCCGGGCGAAGCGAGGAACGGGACTCCGCATCAAGGCTGGAAGCGCCAGGACACACTACGTTGGAATCCGTTCGGAACACGGCATCAAGGCGGTGTGTGTAATGCCGGCCGGCACGAACGAGGGAACGACCTTACCGCTGTTAGATCGTGAATTCGCCGTGCTAACCAACCGTCCCGTATCGTTCCATCTGTACAGCTCAACGATTCGTCATGACACGCACGGAGCAATCGCCGAGTTGGATCCCGAAGAGGTTTATCATCACGCGCCTCTGGTCACGTTGCTGCGCTATGGAAAGAAGCTCCAACAGATGGAACTGGCAGTGCGCCTGTCGGTGAGCTTTACGGAGGCGGGAACGCTCGAACTCTGGTGTGAGTCTCTGAACTCGCCGCACCGATGGCCGCTACGGTTCGAATTGAGAGGCGCGGTAAGCGCGACGGAGCCAAACAGGTTGTCATCGCCGCAAACCTCAACCGTGGTTCGACAGGGAGCATCCAGCGTATCGGAGCAATCGCAGGATGCTGCTGCGAGCTTGATTCGGCGAGCCTTTACCGGAGCGGGGGAGGGCGATTCAGTAGAGCCCGGTTCGCTGGTGGGGCAATTGGAGTCGGTCACGAGCTTGAAGAGGGAAGCGTGGACTACACCGATAGTGCGCGCCTTCTGCGATGTGCTTCTTGACGTTTCAGAGGGGAGAAAGCTAAGCCCGAAGCATGAAGTTCGCTGGCTCAATCTTTTTGGCTACTGTCTGAGACCCGGTTTTGGAGATTTGAAAGACAGCCATCGAATTGCGCAGGTGCGACGACTATATCTATCAGGATTGGCATTTCCACGAGAACTTCAAAGCCAGATCGATTGGCTGGTGATGTGGCGAAGGGTCGCCGGCGGTCTGAATGCTGCCCAGCACCACGAACTTCGGAACTATCTTGAAAAGGCCGGCATTGGCCGTAAGCCCGCTGCCCGATTGAACTCACAGTTTGAGCGTGACGGTTGGCGTCTGCTGGCGAGCCTTGAACATCTGCCCGGGGAGACACGGTCGGTCCTTGGAACGGAGATCCTTCGTAAGTTACAGAAAGAACCTTCTGATAGCAGCTGGTTGTGGGCACTGGGCAGATTTGGGGCGCGCATCCCGCTCTATGGATCTCTCAGTTGTGTGATCCCTCTGGGGAACGCGGCTGACTGGATTTCTGTGCTTCTGGATTTGCCTGAGTTAACCCACGAAACGGCGGCGGCGGTCCTTCAGCTGGGAAGGAAGGTTAACGATCGCACCCGCGACATTCCCCAGGACGTGCTGCAACGCGCCCGTGCAAAGCTAAAGTCAGCCGGAGTTTCAGATGAAACAGTTTCACGCCCACTGGAGGAATACATCGTCCCAGGCCGCGCCGACGTGGTGCGTACTTTCGGTGAAACGCTGCCGAAAGGCATGGAACTCGAAAGCACTGCCAATTGTCTGTTCTCGGTTACCGCTCTGACCTCGTAGTCGCGACCTGCTCCTTGCCTTCAAAGTTGAGCACAACTGGCGGCCGTAATAATGGCCGTTTTAGATAGGCCTAGCTTAAGTGAAATCTGACGTAGGAAGAAACCCCCGGCTCTCGGGACCCAGCTACTTGCAGGGCCCAGCACGATCGGCTTCGGTGAGCGCAGGTGTCGGTGTTACACTGCGGCTATGGCTGCTAAAAAGAAAAGCAATAAGAAGCGGACGAACGCGAACAGAACTGCTGGCAAGAAGTTAACCTCGAAGAAGAAGGCGGCGAAGAAGGCGGCGAAGAAGCCGTCAAGAAAGCAAACTCGCAACCGGGAATTGCCCGCGAAAAAGGCAGCAGTGAAAGTGCAGCCCGTAAGCCAGAAGAAGGCCGGACGCACGCGGAGCGCTGCCAAACAGAATGATTCTGCGGCATTCTCGTCTGATAAGCCGGAAACGCAATCAGGCGGGCAATCGGGAGATCTGCAGGGATTGTCCGGAGTTGAGAGTGCGGATTCGGAAAGTGTTGACGAGTTGCTGGAAGAAGGGAACGCATTCGAGGCCGACGTGGTAACGGGCGTAGAAGCTGCAGACAACGCTGATGAGAGGGAAGTGCGCACTCACGAAGTGCCAGAAGATGATGTTCCCGGCGAGTATTCAGACGAGGAGTAAAGCATTGTCGGCTTCTCCCGGATCCTTCGAGAGGTATCTTGCTGGCGCTCGACGCCTCCAGTGATTCTGCGGGATAGTCTTTGAACTCCTATTAGCGATCTCGTGCTCAGAACGGGACTAAATCTGACTCTTAAATCAGTGGGCCCAAGTTCAATCTCCTCCCCCGATTCCTCTTTCTGCGCAGATGGTTAACTGACTATGAATCAGTCGAAAACTGCGGTTTTGTGGGGCTTTCCGTCAACCTGGAGTGCCAGTTGTGTGCTAACTAAATGTGCGGTGATTCACTAGGTCTGTGAGCGGGCCTGCTGCACCATTTCGACCAAGACTTTTCGAGCCTCAGCCGCACTGCTCACTTCCCGCAAGCATGCGATGCGCGCGCCCCGCATGCCACCCGAGATCTTCATTCGCACATGAAAGCCGAGGCGATCGACCGTTGTCATCGTTGCTTCCTGTGACTGAATGCCAGCAAACATACGAGCAAGCATGCCAAGTGCATCCTTGTGGTCGACGTTCATGTGCTAAATGATTTCGACCATTGAGTCAACCAGAGGGTCGGGTCGTGCACGGTCATAATCCGACGCAGATACCCAGCCCATCACTCCGCAGCCGCCCACGTTGTAAACGTCCACCACATCCATCCGGTAAAAAGAAAAATCTTCAAAATCAGCCCAATACATGCTACTGGTGTGGTGAGCGAGGTAGAGGTTACGCGCTTCGGGTACCGCGGGCTGCGGTATTGCCTGAACATTTCCAACTAGTGCGATTCTGGCCGCGCCGAGAGCGTCGCCACCGACGTCAGGCGCGGTCACGAGCAGGCTGGCGCGCGTGTCCGCCTGCAGGTTCTGTGAACGCATGGCCATTGAACTAATAAGGAAGATGGACACCGTGATCATCCAGTCCGTAGGGCATCAGACTGGAGGCTGATGTGAATATTCCTGGCTTTTTTACGTGCGGAGTGATTGTCCGGTGGAGGCCGGACCAATGTCCGGCCTCCGCCGTCCGTTGCTACGGCCGATTCAGCGCGACCTCGACCCGCGACGGCGAAGTGCGGCTCGCCGTTTCCTGCTTAGGCATCCTGGTAGGGAATGTTAGGTCAAAGTCAATGACATCACTCTTGAGCTCTTTGAGAGCGTAGAAATCTCCTGAGTGTTCGAACACCAGCTCTGACTTATTGTTAGAATCTCCGCCCGGAGTCCCCATCAGGAACATGTTGTGGCCCACGTCATCGCGGAGCGTGATTATTTTGCTCTTAAAATCGAGCCCAATGGTGTAGTGTCCGGCCGGCATTTTCTGTCCTCCGGCATAGAAATCGAACGGCACAGTGGCGATCTCGGTGCCATCGGTTTCTGCGTGCGCGGTGCCGACGACGCCGGCTGACACAGCTACTAAGACTGCGAGAAACATGATGATTGTTGACTTCATAACTTACTCCTTTTGTTGCAATATGAGTTATGCGGAGAATCCCTGTCGAGAATCTTGGGCAAATCCTCTGCTTTTATTCCATACGTCTGTCATAGAACGTTCTATGATGAGTATGTTTTAAGAACGTATGCTAGTTAGACGCAGCCACATGCTGCGAGATGCGACTCGAATGTCATTTGATTGTCAAGTGTGTGTCTGGTTTTTGTTGAAGGCGGGCAACATCATTGCAGTAACTGGAACCGGATATGACGGTAATTACATTCAATTACATTTAATTACATTGGTGAAGTTACCAAGCCTGCAATCACGAACCGTCCCGATGTGTGTTGCTTGGTTTCCCGCCCCTGCTGACAGTGCTGCCTGCAAGCGGCGCCACGAATTCTGCGTAGAACTCAGTTCCGGGATCAGTCAGGCGATAGTGAGCGGCTGGAGGCTTGTGGTCCTAGAAATTCCGCTTCATCGGAAGTTTGAATTCTTGCTCTCGGTCCCGCTCGCACTTGAGTATGAAGCGGTGCTGACCCGGCCGCAGCATCTGGCCGCATGTGGACTGAGCGGTGCTGAAACCGGGCGTGCAATGGTGACATTCAATCAGCCTGACTTCGCAGCTGGCACAAAGGCTTTGATTGCGCCTTAATTCTACCGGCTACGGTGCTTCAGCAGATTAGGAGTTTGAACCCATGAGACGGAGTAATTTCGCATTAAGACTACAGCCCTCGTTGCTGGAAGAGTTACGCAAAGCTGCGGAATTGGAAGGCGTAGGTCTAAACAAGCTCATCAATGTGGCAGTAGCGGAAAAGGTTTCCGCCTTGCGTACCCAAAATACGCTTTGCCTGGTTTCCTGTTTGGCTGAGGAACAAGGAAGACTTTCGCGCCGTTGCTATGCGCAATATCGAGCGCGTCTACGACGTTCGCCCACGCTACGCAGTCGTCTCCTTCGACATACACATTCCATTCTCATCGCCCCCTCAGTTCGTGCTTTAGAACACTGCCGAGCTCGCGAGCGCGTACAAAAACCGCCCGCTCGGATCGGTCGTTACGAACGCCGAGCCCGTGTCGGCAAGGCAAGGTGTGAGTTCCGGAAATTCTGACCCACCTCATTCCGGAAATTCTGAGCCATCCAGTGATAGCCGTAAGCGGCGGAACTCTTCCTATGCGTACCCGGCGGCCCAAGGGCCGGCGGTGGCGGAGGGAGAGGAGGGTGTTGAGCATGTTAAAGCGTCACGAAGTGGAGATTTTATTGAAGGCGGGCCACGGCAAGACGGAGGTGGCCCGGCTAACAGGAGTGTCGCTGTGCTCGGTAAAGTTACCACTATGGGGCGTCTTCTGTCCCAGTCGTTGACACCTCTTCGAGGCGAGAAGTAGAGTGGCGTAGGTTCTCCCGAGAAGTAGGAAACGCAGGCAGGAGGCGGGGATGCGCTCGAAGGTATTCTGGGTTGGGGCGTTTTTGAGCCTGGCCGCCGCTTGCGGTCGGGCGCAGGATCCAACCAAGGTGGAACCGAAGCATTACAGGTTGAACTTTGAGAATGACCGCGTGCAGGTGGTGTCGGTTCACTACGGTCCGCACGAAAAGTCTGTGCTGCACGATCATCCCGGCGGAGTCGTGGTAAGCCTTACCGAAGCGCACCTTCGCTTTACCGATGACGCTGGGAAAGTGCGCGAAGTGTTCTCCAAGGCCGGGGAAGTGCGCTGGTATCCGCCGTTCAAGCACAGGGTGGAGAATCTGGGCGATACGACCTATGACGGCGTTTATATTGGAGTGAAGGGCAAACTGGCTACTGCAGCGAACGGATCGGATGATCTCGATCGTGTGACGGACGAAGAGGCCAGGAAGATCGTCGCGGAATATCTTCTCGCTTCAGGAAAGCGGTGAGTGCATCTTAGGGCACTGGCTCCCTGTCGCTCGGGCTGACGTCAGTCCTCACCCCTTCGAGTTCGCTCAGGGCAGGCTCTAGCCGCACAAAAAGCAGCTAGAATCGGGACCGCCGCGGTCCAGTCTAGAGAATTGAGAGTCCGGAAATCCAGACGCCAGAAGATCCAGGCTCGAAAAATTAGATGAGCCCCCTTTCCGAGAAATCCTCCTTCCAGTGCAAAACCGCAATTCTGCTGGGTGCCGTGATTTTCTTCTCGTTCATGTATTTCTATGAGGGCGGGGGATGGAATCAGAACTCCCGCTTTGATGTGCTGCGCGCGATTGTGGAGCGGCACACGTTGCAGATCGATGCCTACCACGAAAATACCCAGGACAAGGCGCACTTCAAGGGGCATTATTATTCCGACAAGGCTCCGGGGGTGGTGTTTCTCGCGGTGCCGTTCGCGATGGTTGTTAGGCCGGTGTTGCGGAGGGTGGGAATGGATCCGGAATCGGCGCGCGGCGAGCTTGCGTTGTCGTATCTGGTGAGTGTTTGCACGGTGGCATTGCCGGCGGCTCTTGCCGGAGTCTGTCTCTTTTTTCTGGCGATTCGATTTGGTTGCGATGCGACCAGCTCGGCGTTCGGGGCGGCGGTCATGTGTCTGGGTACGCCGATGTGGGCGTATGCGAGCTTGTTCTGGGCACATGCGCTGGTCGGCGCTTGCCTGCTGTTTGCGTTTGCGGCGGCGTTGAAGCTGCACGACTCCACGAGCCCGCGAGCGGATTTTCAGTGGGCGCTGGTTGTGGGCCTCGCGGCGGGATGGGCGACGGTGACGGAATATCCTGCGGTGCCGGCTTCCGCGATGCTCGCATGCCTCGCTCTGGCGCAGGCGTGGCCTCGTGGGACAAAGGCGCGATGGCGCGTGGCGGCGGGAGTGAGCGTGGGCGCTGGGGCTTGCGTGATTGTTGTGCTGGGCTATTTGTACGCGGCATTTGGGACGTTTCGCCCGAGTTATGCCTATTACGATCCGAATTCGTTTTCGTTTATGCGGCAGCAAGGGTATCTGGGCCTGACCTACCCCCATCCGGACCGGCTGCTCAAGATTTTGCTCGGATGTTCTCGCGGGTTGTTGATTGCGTCGCCGGTGCTGCTGGCTGCGCCGGTTGGATTGTGTTGGTTGTGGAAACAGAAAGCCTATCGTGCGGCGGCTGTCGTGGCAGCCGCAATCGTCGCATACTACTTCTTGTTCAACGCATCGTTCTACTGGTGGAAGGCCGGACTGTCGTTCGGTCCGCGGTATGCGGGCGCGTGCATTCCGTTGTTGTGCGTCGGTCTGCCTGTGGCCTGGCAACGCGCGACGCGAGTGTGGCGCCGGGCGCTGATTGGGCTGGGCATCATCAGCGTCCTGATCGCGTTGATGGTAGTTTCGACGACTTCGCAATTACCCATGCAGGACAGTTGTCCGATCATGCATGTGACTTGTCCGGCGTTCTGGTCCGGGGAGATGGCAATCAATCGTCAGTCGATGTTGACGATTGCAGAATCGGGATCGGATGGGCGTTATGCAGCATTCAATCTGGGGCAGTTGGCCGGGTTGCGCGGCTTGGCCAGTTTGATCCCGTTGCTGGCGATGTGGGCCGTCGCGCTCGGGGTTGGGGCAAGGCTACGTCGCGAACCCTGACGCGCTTCTTTATTCGGCGTTCTGGGACGATCTGAGTCTAGGTTTTTCTTTCGCCCCTTCCGGGGACTTGCTAACTCCCACTCCCCCCGTCCAGCGGCTTCGGCGGCCGTTCGAAGATACTTATGCAGCGCCTGCTGAGTGGCGATATCCGTGTAAGATAAGCTTTTGGTGTTTTGATGGCGGAATCGCAGGCGTGTCGCCCCGAGATCGAATTGTTGCAGAAGGCTTATACCGCATTCAACCGGCGAGAAATCGAGATCGTGCTCGCCCTGATGCATGCCGACGTGGATTGGCCCAACGGGATGGAGGGCGGCCGCGTGCTGGGAAAGGATGCCGTGCGGGATTACTGGACACGTCAGTTCGAGGTGGTCCAGTCTCAGGTGGAACCAAAGAAGTTCGCTAAAGAAGCGGATGGGCGCGTGGCGATCGATGTACATCAGGTGGTTCACGACAACGCTGGGAAATTGCTTGCAGATCAGATGGTGCAGCATGTGTACGAAATTCGAGACGGTTTGATTCGAAGCATGGAAATTCGGTCTTGATTCATAGTGAGGAAAGTCATGGCGCACACGGTTTTTTGCGTAAAGTTCAAGAAAGAAATGCCCGGGCTGGAAGAGCCCCCGTTTGACAACGACCTGGGAAAGAAGGTGTACGACAACGTCTCCCAGGAGGCGTGGAGGATGTGGACCGAGCACTGCAAGATGCTGCTGAACGAGTATCGTCTGAATCCGGCTCGGCGCGAGGATCAGGAAGTCATCGTCAAGCAGATGGAACAGTTTTTCTTTGGCGAGGGATCTGCCAAGCCAAAAGAGTATGTGCCGCCGGCGAAGTAGAGTTCACGCCGAACTTGATCTGCCTAAGCTTTTATCATGGGCGCTTTTTCAAGAACGGCAGTGCGCCTATCAGCAGCGCGGATGCAGGGAGAACCGCCCAGTTAACGAGCGCTAATGAAAACGCAAAGAAACGGACAGGTGCCCGTGAAAGTCCGACCGTCAGCCGCACTCCGATGGGGCCTCGGCACGCTGTGACAAGTACGCCCCTACGGCTCCAAAAAATTGGCAGACCGGCCAGCCATTGGCCAGTAGAACGACATCGCCACCTGCGAAGGCTTCGGTATCCGTCAGGCCGCGTGAGCGAGCATCGTAGAAGTCCTCTTCAAGGTGAGCGGCCAGCTCTGAGATGACTTCCTCGCGGTGCGCTTGAGGCGACTTCCGATTCGTCGAGTCCGCGACTGAGACCGTCCTGGTACCCGTCTTCGAGGTGAGCCGACAACTCGGCGATGATGTTTTCCACGGACTCACGAGTCAGCATGCGTGGGCCGATGCGTTCACGAACCCGCTTCTCCCAATCAGGCATGGCTCACCCCGGCAAGACTGTCGAGCGCATGGAAAAAGGCAGCCGCAAGACCGAAACTGATGATGAAGAAAACCACCGCGAAGCGGAGTCCGTATCTCCGTCTCCATCCCATGCTGCACTTCGATCGGCGCATGTGTATTGTTTCATGTAGTTTGAAATGCATCCTACCCGCGAAACTGTAACGACACTCGCACCCCTAGCGAAACGCCACAATCTTGGCCTCTTCACAAGCCTTCAGATAATCGGCTACAACATCCAGGGTAATCGGCCCATACTCCGCGGCCACCGCATCTCGTATCTCGCCCTGCGACCTCTTCCCGTCGACGAAGTTGACGATTTCGTAGGCATAAAGCGTCCCGCGGTCCTGCACGCGAAAGAGTCGGTTCGATTCGCTGTGAAACAGCTTAATCTTCCCGACACGCTCGGGTCCCAGCCGGTCCAGCAGCGCGTCGTCGTTCTGGAACGTAAGTGGGCCAAACTCGGCCGTGCGCGTTGGAACCCGGGACGCGTCCGGCTCCGCATGCCAGGATGGCAGCGGGTGGAAGTCGTGAACCCCGCGCATTTCTGCACTGTGGTCGAGCCAGCCATTCAACTCTGCAGCTTGGGCATTGAGGTCCTTACTGAAGACCCCAACCTTCTCCGGATCGCTCTGCGTGTACGTGGAGAAGGAGCGCAGCTCTGCCTGTTCGCGTCGTAGCATCTGTGTCATCAGGTTGCGGGCTTCATACAAGGCTTCCTTCGGTTGTAACTGGCTGTCTTGCGCGAGACGTTGCGCCCGCTCAAAGCCCTCCGCCAGCCTCCGTTGTGCGCGAGCCGCAAAGAACGGAAGCAAAGAATCAGCCTTTTCGGCATCGAGCGCCGCGTACGTGTATCCCGAAGCAGCACCCAGCAGAGCGACCCGCCGCAGCTTAGTAGGGTCGATCTGCTCCATCGTGTCGTGATCGGTGTGAATATAAATATCCGGCCAATCCCGCAGGTAGAGTGATGGCACCGCGATCGTCGAGGAGTCATAGTCGTCATGATCGCTGCCCTCAGCATAGGGTGTGCGGTCGGTCAGAAATTCGTTCCGTGTACCGGGTGCGCCTCCACGATCTTCCAGCACCGCGGCCTCCGCATGGCTGCCGTCCTCGGCATACACTGCCGCCCCATCCCGGATTGTCTCCGCGAACAGCTCCCCCACATCGGTCACGAAGCTCGGAAGCGACCATGGCGTCTCGGTGACGTGCAGGATGGACTTGTTCTTGTACGGATCGCCGCCCACCATGTCCATATGCACATCGGCGCGCATGGAACGACAAATATCAGGATGTCGACTGAGGAAGGCCATCGTACCCTCGACCTCAGGCCCCCAGATAAAACGTAGCGTTCGAGCCGGCCGCGGCAGCTTGCCGCTGCCGATGAGGCTGTTGAGCACCCGCGCCGACTCGAGGATCGTTACACACCCGCTCGCGTTGTCGTTCGCTCCCGGCCGCTGATGGTCGAGGTGGCAACTATAGACCACCTCGCCGGCTTGAGAATTTATGCCCGGTATCGTTGCCGTCACCACCGTCCAGTGGCCGGACTTCACCTCCGCCTTTACGTGCGCGCTCAGCATCACCGGTCGCCCGCTGCTGAGCTGCGTCCGCAGCGCCGTCGCCGTTGCTCGCGACACCATAAATGCAAACCCGTTCGGCAGCAGCGCATCCAGGTGGCCCCAGCGCACAAGACCAGTGTCGAGCCCTGACCATGCGGTCGTCTGGTTCGGCATGTCGCTCACGATCCCCGCCGCCCCTTGCTGCATTACCGCTATGCGCTGCACAGTTGCAAGTGCCCCGTCGGCAAGTACGATCTTTCCCCGCACGTCCTTGCCCGCGTAGTCCGCCTCGCTCGTCCCCTGGCCTACGTCGACTAACGCCGCGTCCGCTTCCGCAGTGTGGCTGTAGTCAGCGAGCCGGATCGGATCCGTCGCCCAGTCGCCCAGCAGCGTGTGCTCCGGCTGAATCTCCCACAGGCTGGCCGCCTCCACTTGCCAGGCCAGATGCGAGCGCATCAGCCCATAGTGAATCTTGCCGTCTATCGGGAACTGCTCGGTGTGCGCATCCTGCAGCCCATATTCCTTCGCGCGCATCATCACGAACTCCGCCGCCTGGTCGAACTCCGTCGTCGCCGGTACCCGGTGCAGTCGCGTCAGGTTGCGCAGGTTCTCAAACGGAGCTATGCCGCTGGCCTCATCGCGCATGTGCACCCACTGCGCCTCGGCGAGAAAAGGCTGCTGGGCATCGAGCGGGCAGCCATGAAGTACCATCCCTGAGGCCACCAGGAGCGAAAGAAGTTGAGTCACGCTGAAAAATCGCATAAAGGTGATTGTCCAAAACGGTCTCTGATCCTCTACCTAATCCACGGGATTCGCCAGAGCGACTAGCCCACCGCAGCACCTTTCAAATGATCTGCTGTGAGCTTCATCCGCAAAATACCATACACTCGCCGCGATCTGGATGGGGTGTTCCGGGCCAGAAGGCAGACGAGTTTTCTCGTCGA
>CAZILJ010000147.1:0-3315 GCA_964539915.1 uncultured Acidobacteriaceae bacterium
CTTTCTGTTCTGGTGGAACACCTGGTTTGGCCGTCACCTCTCCGACCCGCAGATGAGCGAGTATCTCCACGACGACAAGAAGCCTCGCCACATCCAGCACGCGTTGGTCCAGCTAGGGGATCGCATGGGGCAGCAAAGTAACTCACCCCATGCTGAGTTCAAGCAATGGTATCCGGACCTGATAAGACTCTCGAATGATCCGGTGGAAGAAGTTCGCAACACCGACGCCTGGGCCATGGGCCAGGACACATCGGGCGCCAGCTTTCACGAAACCCTCCTGAAGATGCTCGCAGATTCTTCCCCCATGGTGCGAGGGAATGCGGCGCTCTCGCTGGTACGTTTCGGAGATGCAACCGGCCGTCCGCAGATTGTGGCGTTGCTGCAACCTGCCCAAATCAAGGCCGCGGCGGCGGGTCGGATCGTCGATGCCGACCGTCCCGGAACGGCCATTCATCAGGGAGGATTGCTCGCTAAGCTGGCGACTCCGACCTCTTCGGCGCCGGTCGAAATTCGCTCGCCGATTCCGGGGCGCATCCGCTCCGTTTCACAACCTGGCGCAAGCGTGGCTGCGGGGGCGGAAGTAGCGGTAGTCGATCCGGGAAGCGAGCAGGTCTGGGAAGCGCTGCGCGCCCTCTACCTGGTAGGACAGAGCGATGATCTGGCAGCGGTTCGCCCTTACGAACGCGATCTCCCAGATATTTCCAACGACGTGCGCCAGCAGGCTCTCGAGACGGAAAAAGCGATCCGCGGTCGAAGCCTTGCGCCCTCAGACAAGTAGCGCCGGCATCTTGCCGCCTGTCCCGAGGGCGCCTCGCACCCGGTTCCTTTGGGCGACATCGGTAGCAATCACGAAGGACATTTATGCCGCAGAAACTAGGCTACGCGCCCTTCCGGCAAGACTTCGAACTGGCGCATCGCTCTTCGTTCCGCGGCCACCTTCTCGCACTTTTCCCGGCTCTCCGCAGTTTCGCGGTGGAGCGTCTGCGCCGCCGAGGCCGGGCCCCGCACCGCACTCAGAAGCGAGAACGTCCACTTGAAAGTCGCCGCCGTCGTTGGCACGCGCAGCTGAATCCCCGGCACGTACTTCGCGCGCCGCCATGGCCGGTTGCCCGTTGGACAAAATTCTGCCAAGTTCGCAGGCTGGTTTCGCCAAGGGACGCGTCTTGAAAAATCGCGCAGCCCAGATCCAGGTATCCATGCGCACGCCGGTCAAAGAAGTACCGACCGCAGCGTGAATTATTCTCCGCACGCACGAAAATGGTGTGCATCGAGGCCGACCGAGAGGTGGATGCCAATCGCAACAACCATTGACATTGTGCCCCCGTTTCTAAGATGTAAATAAGTCTTGTGTCTAGCTCTAGCGGACAGTAAAAACCGCGAGGGCCCTGGATGCCAGGGTCAGTTGCACTTCGTCGCTGGCGAGACTAGCGGCTGCACTGCCGAACTGCAATTGGAGTTGTTGCGCACCCTGGAGAGGCGTATCCGCGAGCGGAATTTTCAAATCGCGGGAAGCGGCGGAATTGTTGTACACCACCAGCAATTTTTCTTCCGGCAGCTCGCGCAAGAAGGCGTAGTAGCTTTCGTCCCAGCCGATATGCCATTGCTGTCCCGTGCGCAGCGCAGGATGCGCCTGCCGCAGCGCCAACAGAGACCGCACATGGGCAAAGACATCCTGTTGCTCGGGCGTCCGGCCGCTGGCCGTGAAGGCATTGCGCGGATCGCCCGGAAAGCCGCCGGGGAAGTCGCGCCGGTTGTCGGGGTCGGCGCCGCCCGGCATGCCGATCTCATCGCCAGAATAAATCTGCGGAATTCCCCGCAAAGTGAGTAACAGCGAGAATGCCGCCTTCAGTTTGGCTGGGTCGCTGCCCTTCTCGCTGGCGAAGCGCGTATGGTCGTGATTGCCGAGAAACGTGACCAGTGTGTCGGGATGCGGATAGAGGTCGTCGCGCTGCAGCACGTTGATAATTGTCTGCATCGGTGCTCCTCCGATCACAACGTCACGCAGGGCGCTTTCCATCGGGAAATCGAAGACCGTGGGCAAGCCGGAATCCACGCCGTCGAACCGCTTGCGTCCGCCTTCAAAAAAAGACGTGATGGTCGGGTCGGCGTCTGCGACTTCTCCGACGCTGTTGATGTGCGGATACACCTGACGCACGCGCTCATTCCACTGACTCCAGAATTGCCGCGACGAGTAAGGAAAGGTGTCTATGCGGAAGCCATCGAGCCGCGCAATTTCCGTCCACCAGATCGCGTTCTGGGCGAGATACGCGCTGAGAAGAGGATCGTCGTGGTTCAGGTCGGGAAGCTTGCCGGCAAACCAGCCCTCGATCGTTCTGCGATATTCGCGCGGCGACGCATGAGGATCCACCAACCCCGAGAATGTGTACGCGGGCTCGAGATGATGCGCGGGCGTTCCATGGAACCAGGTCGGCGTCGGCGGATCATTCGCCCAGGGATGATGCGGGCCAGTGTGGTTCGCCACAAAATCGATCAGCACCTTCATGCCGAGTTTGTGAGCGTCAGCAACCAGATCCTGGTAGTCGCGCATGGATCCCATGTGATCGTCGAGCGCGTAGAAGTCCACCACGTGATAGCCGTGGTAATCAGAGTCGGTGTTCTTCCAAACCGGCGTCAGCCAGAGCGTAGTAACGCCAAGATCGTGCAGGTATCCGAGATGCTGGCGAATGCCGCGCAGGTCGCCGCCATGATAGGCCATGGGATTACTGCGATCGTATTTGCCTGTGGACTGAGGCGCCTGGTCGTTGCGGGGATCGCCATCGGCAAAACGGTCGGGCATGATCAGATAGATCACATCGTCGCGGGAAAAACCTTCAAACCGGCCGTTCGTATTCACCCGCGCCAATAACGGCAACTGGACCGTCGTCGATCCCGCGTCGGTGCTAATTCGCAAGCCTGCGACCCCAGCCGGCGCGTCAGGAGGCAATCGCAGATGAACAAAAAGATAATGTCCGTTTGCAGAAGCTTCTGAGTCCAGCACACTCGCGTCGTCCTTTGTGCTTTCCACCCGTGCGCTAGTAAGATTTTCTCCCGTCAGTAGCAGTGTGAGGTCCCGAGAGAAGCTTGTCCACCAGTTGGGCGGCTCGATCTTGCGAACCACCGGCGCACCCACGGTACTGCCCGCCAGCTGTGGCCATGCAGGCAGTGCAAGCAGGCATGCCAGGATCAGTAACAGCGTGATGCTGCGTTTGTTTCTCATGGCAATTACTAAAAACCCGGTTTTGAATAGGGAATCAGTCGGCATGACAGAGTTTATGCCCGCGAACCAATTGGAAAGCGGAAAACGAAATGTTCGTT
>CAZILJ010000148.1:0-2188 GCA_964539915.1 uncultured Acidobacteriaceae bacterium
GAGCTTAAGCGCTTCGTTCAAGTCGCGTTTGGCGCCCTCAACATCACCCGAGTCAGCCTCTACCGCTGCCCGCAACCGCAGCATCTCCGGTCGTTCATGCTCAGGGACTTGAATTTGCTGAAGAGCAGCCGCTGCGGAATCCAGTTCCTGCTTCGCGCCGGCCGCATCCTCTTGACGTACGTCGAGTTCGTAGAGATTCAGACGGAGTTCAATCGAATAGAGCGGTCCTTCCTGCGGGCGCGCCGGAAGATTCGCCAGAGCAAGTTTGTATTCCCTCCCGGCTTCCTCAATGCGGTCGTCAGCAGATGCAATGCTCCCGAGGATGGCGTGGAGACGGTAGTTGTGGCTGTCGATCTTTGCGGCTTCGTCGAGAAAAGGGCGGGCCGCATCGGGCTGTCCCACATTCACCCACGCTTGCGCTGCGCTCAACTCCAGCCCAATATTCCCTCTCGCTGCCTTTGCCAGTTTCGAATAGAGCGCCGCAGCATCCTGCGGTCTACCCGCGAGTTCATAGGTATAGGCCAGCTCAGCCAATACATCGGTTGTCTTGACGGGAATCGCCTGCAAGGTCGCGATTGCCTGGTCGTATTGTCCTTGCTCGCGATATTGTCCCGCCACTGCCCGCAGCACTTCCGGATCGCGAGGAGCGCGGCTCTTGGCGCGATTCAGAAAGCGTTGGGAATCTTCCGGCTGTCCAAGTCGCTCGTAAGCGTGGGCGATCAGCAAGTCGCTGTGCGCGGTCGGTTGCAATGCCTCCGCCCGCTGCAACAACGGCAACGCAGCTTTGGGGTCGGTGCTGAGCATCAGTTCGCCCGCGAGGTCTAGACTGCTTGCATCTTTCGGATTGGCGTCGATCACACGCTGCAACAGCTGCTCTGCTTCCTGAGTGCGACCCATCTTCGCGTAAGTTTGGGCGAGTCCCGCCAATCCGCGCACGGAGTTCGGTTCGAGTTTCAGGCCGTGATTGTAGGAATCAACGGAAAGCTGGTACCGATCCGCCAGACGCGCGGTATAGCCCAGCAAGAACCACATTTCAGCATTTTGCGGAGCGGACTTGGCGGCTTGCTCGGCGTAGGAGACGGCGGCGGCGTAATCATTTCTTTTGAGAGCGGCATCCGCGGCGCGCGCTTGCCGCGCCACATCAATACCGGAGCCCCAACTGAAGTCGGGACCGCTCTGGGGAGCCGCGGCGGTCGGTGTTTTGCTGGTCTGTTGCTTGGAGGCGGGAGGGTTTCCCCCGCCACCAACGTCGTAAGTTTGGCCAAGGCACTGGCTCAGAAGGCCGAGGACCATGACAATGCAAAAGCTCGTGAGCGGACGCCAGCTTTTCACAGTATCACCACGCTATATCGAGTATCCAGAGAGCCTCTCCCGACCCTCCCGCACAGGATGTCCTGCGGTTCTTCTCAGATGCCGCGGAGGCATGTAGGTTTGCCTTCCTCGGAAGGGCTCGGAGTCGTCGATTTCTGGTTTACCGGGATATCCCATCCGGCATACCCGGCAAAAAATCAAGGCAAACCCCGTAGTGCGTTTGCGAATCAAAGGGGCTGGTAAGGGCATCTGGAGTGTGTCACCGCTATGACCGCGAATGAAAGTTATTCTCGACCGATTCCGCTGTTAGCTATCGTACTGGTGGCTTTGGCGGTTCACGGGCCTCTGCTGCTCATGCAGCTTCCTGCCGGGTCGTTCGATACCAATTTCCACATTTTCCTCGCCTCCCACTACGCCCATCACTGGTTTAATCCGTGGAACGAAAAGTGGTTCGCGGGCTTCTCCCAAACCACTTATCCGCCGCTTACGCATCAGTGGATTGCCCTGTTCTCTACTGTCGCTGGGCTGAAAATGGGCTACATGCTGGTGCAGTTGATTGGAGTCTTGCTGCTGCCAGTGGGTGTCTTCCGCTTCGCCAGAATTTGGGTCGACGAACGTGCCGCCAGTTACGCGGCGCTGGGCAGTATTTTTCTGGGCGCTCTCGCGTTCCTGGTTTATCAGGCAGGGCAGCTGGCAACCGTAACTTCCGCCGCTCTGTACTTGAACGCATTACCCTATTTCCATGAATGGGCCACCGCATCCTCCGGGCGGTCGCTGATCAAAGGCGTGGCGCTGAGTCTCACGGCTGCCGCTGCTCACCACGTAACCTTGATTTTCGGTGTCGTATTTTTCGCCGCACCGGTACTCTGGATCGCCT
>CAZILJ010000149.1:0-5040 GCA_964539915.1 uncultured Acidobacteriaceae bacterium
CGTGATACAGCATGGCGAAATCCACGTGGCGCGCCGTGATGTGGCAGAGCGGCAGAAACGAAATGCTGACGAGGCCCGGCCGCATGTCAAACCCAACCAGCGAACACATGATGTTGGACGCGATGTTGCCGTGGGTCAGCATCGCGCCTTTGGAAGTGCCGGTCGTTCCCGAGGTGTAGACGATCGTGGCCAGGTCATCAGGAGCGATGGAGCGCGCCCTGCGTTCGATCTCAGAGCCGAGCTCATCCGGCCCCTGCGACATGATCTGCTTGAGGGTGACGCACTTGCCTGCGAACCGAGCGACGTCGCCATTGAGCTCGAGCGGATCCATGACCACGATTCGTTCGATCTGAGTCTGGGGCAGAATCGACAAGATCTTGTGCAATTGCTGGTCGGAGGACAGAAAAATCGCCCGGCAGCCCGAATCGTGCAGAACGAATGCGGTTTGTTCCGCGGTCAGTGTGGTGTAGAGCGGAACGGTCACGGCCCCGAGCAGCAAGCTGGCGATATCCGCCATGGGCCACTCGGGTCGATTCTCGCTCAGAACAGCGATGCGATCCCCCTGGCGAATCCCGCCCGCATCGAGCGCGCGTGCGATCTTGGCAACCCTTTGGCCAAACTCGCGGGAGGTCACGGGCAGCCACTCGCCGGCCTCGCGATACAGCATCATGCGATCCAGATTGCGGTCGACCGCTGCGAAGAAAATGTCGTTCAGAGTTGCGATGCTCATTCGGTCGTTCCGGTCCCGAACCAGTGGGTTGCGTTCCGGCAACCGGCTCCGAATTGAACTTTACCGGGTTGTTCGTGCTTTGGGCAATGCGTATGGTCACACCCGTTCCGTACTCCCCGGTTTACCTCGGGTCCAATTGCAGGGTATGCTTTGTGGGAGGGGTTCAATATGATGAAACGTTTCTGGGTTCTGGCGGTGGGATTGCTACTTGCCATTATCTCCGCGTCTTCAACGTTTGCGCAAAACAACAAGGAGGGTTCGAGCATGCCCAAGGTGGGCGATGTCGCGCCGGACTTCACGCTCAAGCACTTTGATGGAAACAATCTCACGGACGTGAAGTTAAGCGACTACCGCGGCAAGAAGAACGTCGTGCTGGCGTTTTACGTTTTTGCCTTTACCGGTGGTTGAACGCAGCAAATGAAAAACTTCCAGCAGAACCTGAAAGCGCTGGAAGCAGCCGACACCCAGGTCCTGGGTGTGAGCATGGATAGTGCCTTCGCCAATAAAGCCTTCGCCGACCAAATCGGAGTAACCTTTCCTCTTCTCAGTGATTGGGGCGGAAAAGTAACCCGCGAATACGGCATCTACAAAGACGAATATCAGGCCGCGCGCCGCGTGAACTTCCTGATCGGCAAAGATGGAAAGATCATGGAAGAACAGGTGGACAAAGAAGCCATCGATCCTAAAAAGATCGTGGATACCTGCCAACGCCCGAAACTCAAAGACTGACCGCAATCCTAACCATCGGCAGGGACGTGGCTTGCTACGTCTCTGCCGGCGGCCTTCCAGCCAGAGAGACATTTTTAAGCAACGTCTTTAGGTTTACCAGTGCGCCCCGTAAGTACTTCCGTACCTTCAGAAACTTAACCTTCGCTATGGGGTTTATACGGGCGTCGGTAAAATCAACGACATATTTCCGTTCCGTCGGGGCAAACATATGAACACACGCAAATTGTCGTTCTGGATGGTGCTGCTGGCGACCGTGGTTTTTCTGCTCCAAATCTCCACTAAAGCAACCGCCCAAGATGACGGGCAAGACCAGAATCAAGACCAAGTTCAGGGCCAGAATCCAGACCAGAACCAAGGTCAGAATCAAGACCAGAACCAGGATCCCGCTCAGGATCCTCCGGGCCGCGTCGCGCGCCTAAACTTCTCCGAGGGCTCGATTTCATTTCGCCCCGCGGGCGAGGACGATTGGGTCACCGGCGTGCCGAACCGTCCGATGGTTACCGGCGACGATCTCTGGGCCGATGAAGATTCCCGCGCCGAAGTTCACCTTGGCTCGGCCGCAATGCGGCTGGGCTCGAAGACTGGAATCACTTTTCTTAATCTCGACGATCACACCACACAGATCCGACTGGCGCAGGGATCGCTTATTGTGAGGGTTCGCCACGTCGACGACGATGATAACTACGAGATCGATACCCCGAACATCGCTTTCAGCCTGTTGCAGCCTGGCGAATACCGCGTGGATGTGAGCGAGGATGGTAGTCGGACCGTCACCACGGTGTGGCACGGTCGCGGCCGCGTAACCGGCGGCGGAGATACTTATACGGTGGTCGCGAATCAGTCGGCAACCTTCACCGGCAGCGACCGTTTGGATTACCAGATCGCCCAGCTTCCCGGTCGTGATGATTTCGATACCTGGGCCTTCGAACGAGACGATCGCGAAGATCGCGCCGATTCCGCGAACTACGTTTCGCGCGAGATGACCGGCTACGAAGATCTCGACGAATACGGAGACTGGAGCTATGTCGCCGGCTACGGTCCTTGCTGGCGGCCGCGCGCCGTCGTCGTCGGATGGGCTCCTTATCGCTTCGGGCACTGGGTCTATGTCGGCCGGTGGGGCTGGACGTGGGTCGAAGACGAGCCTTGGGGATTCGCTCCCTTCCACTACGGACGTTGGGCATTTGTAGGCAGCGGTTGGTTCTGGGTGCCGGGGCCTGTCGTAGTCCGGCCGGTCTGGGCGCCAGCACTCGTAGCCTTCGTAGGCGGTGGTCCAGGGTTCCGATTCTCCGCCGGCGTTGGCGTGGGATGGTTCCCCCTTGCTCCGGGCGAAGTCTATCTACCTGGGTATCGCGTGAGCCGAGCGTACGTGAACAACGTGAACATCACCAACACGACGGTGAGCATCACCAAGGTCACGAACGTTTACAACACGGTGATTGTCAACCGAAGCACCACGATCAACAACGTTACCTATGTGAACCAGCACGTGAACAACGGCGTGACGGTCGTGTCGCACGAAGCCTTCGTGAATGCGCGACCGGCTGCGCAAAACATCATGAGGGTGGATGCCAAGGAGATCGCCTCGGCGCCAGTAAGTCACGTCGTGGTGGCCGAGCCGGTCCGCACGAGCGTGCTGGGTGCTGGACGACCCGCCCCCGTCAAGCCGCCATCGGCTGTCGTCAACCGTCCGGTGGTCGCGGTCAGAACGCCTCCTCCGCTCCCGCGCCCGATTGAGCAGCGGCAGGCACAGGCGGGTGGCCGTCTGAATCAGCAAGCGCTGGTTCGTCCTGTGGGTGCGGCGCCGCCCACTCGGGTGAATCAAGGGGCCCGGCCGACGCAGCCCCAGGACGGCTTCCGGCCATTCACTCAGCCGAACAGTGGTAACGGCCAGGTAAGGCAAATGCCGCAGACCCAGCCGCGAACTTACGAACAGCAGGGAACTCCGCCGCCGGAGAACCGGACTGCGCAGCCGCCGGAAAATGGCTCTGCGCAACCCCAGCAGAATCGGAATTCGCCGCCGGAGAACGCTGCTGCGCAGCGCCAGGAAACCAGGCCAGTTCCTCAGGAGACGCATCCGCTGGTGCGGCCCACGCCCCCTGTGCAGCAGCGTAGCCCGCAACAGGAGCAGCAACAGGAACAGAAGTTCAACCAATGGCACGAGCAGCGTCCGGCTGCTCCACCGCCGCAAAAACCGGCTCCCTCACGGCCAGAGCCAAGACAGGAGCCGCCCAAGAAGGGTCATTGACGCTGCCGCATTTCCCGCGATGTGATAGGTTCGCAGGAGATGCGATCGCGGACCAGACCACCTAAAATGGTGACGCCGGGAGAAGCGAAACCTCTCCCGGCGTAGTTTTTTCTGGCAGACCTCTTGGTCGGCAGCGCATCGAACAAAGGAAAGATGACCGAAGCCAAAGCCAAACGTCCCGCGATTAACTGGATGGATGTGCTGTGGCTGGTTTTGCTGGCCGCACTGGCCCTTTTGCCGCCGGTCGAGGAGTATCACAAGCAGATCATCTTGCTGGCCTTCGGCGTCATTCAATTGAACGAGAGCTGGCTCGTTTCCCAGCTTCCCAAGCGCGCGCCCGTCTACTTAGTCCTGCTGAAAATTGGTCTGGCCACGCTGTTGATTCTCCATACCGGCGAAGTTCCCATCAACAGCTACTACTATCCGATTTATTACCTGCCGGTAGTTACGGCGGCGGAGTATTTCGGCCCTTGGGCGACGCTGTTTTGGACGTCTCTGGCGTCGGCCGCCTATTGCTCCTATCTTTATCCCGCATTGCAGGAGTACGAAATTACCGCAGAAGACTACGGACGGCTTGCGATCCGCATTGTCTTTTTCTTTCTCGCGGCTATGGTGGTCAACCGTTTCGTCATTGAGAACCGTCGCCAGACTCAGCGCTACCAGGAACTGGCCGAAACCCTCGCCGAGACCAACCGCCGACTGGAACAGGCGCAGGCGGAGGCGAGGCGTTCTGAGCGCCTGGCCGCCCTGGGGCAGCTTTCGGCAGGGCTCGCGCATGAGATCCGCAACCCCTTGGGAGTGATCAAGGGCTCGGCCGAAATGCTGACACAGAAACTCGGAGAATCGAATCCGCTGGCGACCGAGTTGGCGGGATACATTTCAACTGAAACCAACCGGCTGGGCGCGCTCGTCACTCGCTTTCTGGATTTCGCACGGCCGTTACACGCAGATCTCACGCCGCAAGATATCACCACCGTTCTGGATCGTGCTTCGCACGACGTTTCGCAGCTGTGGAAGGGTGCAGCGGTTCGCGTGGAGAAGGAATACGAGACTGGCCTGCCGCTGGTGCCGATGGACGAGAGTCTTTGCGAGCAGGCATTCGTGAACATTTTCCAGAATGCATACGATGCCATGGGCGCCGGTGGCGGCGTGCTGCGGATCGGGGTCCGAAAAACCCGTGCGCGAAACCGCGACGGAGACCGCTTGGAGGGTGTTGAAGTGCGCGTTTCCGACACCGGGCCGGGCATTCCGCAAGAATTGCGCGAACAGATCTTTAACCCGTTCGTCACCACCAAGAAGAGCGGAGTCGGCTTGGGACTGTCCATCGTTTCGAAAA
>CAZILJ010000150.1:0-7188 GCA_964539915.1 uncultured Acidobacteriaceae bacterium
GAATATTGTGGCGCGTCAGATTGCCGAGACCACGGCCTCCTCGCTGGTGCCCGGCTCGCAGGCGTTTCTCGACAAGGTCTCGGCGATTATTGCCGCGCAGTCTCCGGACCTCGTGCAACGAGCCCACGAATTGCTGGGCGCGCCCCATCTGTTCGGGATGGAAGTCGGTTTCAATCTGCCAGCCTTCATCATCGCCCTGGTGATCACCGCGGTTCTCGTGGTCGGAATCAAAGAAAGCGCGAGATTCAACGCTGCGATCGTAACCATTAAAGTCTCGGTTGTGCTTTTCGTGATCGCGCTAGGCTCGCACTACATCGTTCGCAGCAACTGGGGTATGGATTGGAGTTCGTTCGCTCCTCACGGTTTCGCAGGAATCGGAGCCGGTGCAGCCTACATTTTCTTCGCCTACATTGGTTTCGATGCAGTCTCAACGACGGCGCAAGAGGCCAAGAATCCTCAACGGGACTTGCCGATCGGGATGATTGCTTCGCTGGCCATTTGCACTGTGTTGTATATCGCGGTCGCCGGTGTACTGACGGGCATGGTGAACTGGCAACAGATCAATATTGAAGCACCGGTGGCTCGCGCGTTCCTGGACCGGGGACTGACCACGGCGTCCCACATCATCACGCTCGGCGCCTTGGCAGGGCTGACCAGCGTGATGCTGGTCATGTTGCTTGGGCAGACGCGCGTTCTCTACTCGATGGCCAATGACGGCCTTCTGCCAAAGAGATTCTTCGCCGCCGTGCATCCCAAGTTTCGCACTCCCTGGAAAAACACCATCCTTGTGGGCTTGCTGGCTGCAGTGGTCGGCAGCCTGACCCCGATCGACGATATCGGCAGGATGGTGAACATCGGAACGCTGCTGGCCTTCGTGATCGTGTCGATTTCGGTGATGGTGCTGCGATACACCAATCCCAACCAGCCACGCCCATTCCGGACACCGTGGGTGCCGCTCATCCCCATCCTCGGCGTGATCTCGAACGGTTACATGATGGCCAAGCTCGGGATGTGGAACTGGATACGGTTGTTTGCCTGGCTGGCAATTGGATTGGTCGTCTACTTCACTTACAGCGTAAAGCATAGCCGCGTGCAAGCGCTCTCGGCAGGGAGAACGCCGGAGCCGTGATCTTCCATTTGACCTTCCGGCCTTCCGCCGAGCGTGGTGGAGGGCCGTTTTGTTTTATAGTCGTGGGTTATTCGTCGTTGATCATTGATATTAATCGTTGCTCATTAATCGTTGAACATTGGCCACAGCCCGGTAGTTCGTAGCCCACCGATGTCAACCGACCACCATGAAGGCTTTCCGCAATCTTCGAACCATCGGCGCGCTCTTGCTATTCGTCATCGTCGCCGGTACGGCGGGCTATCACTACAGCGAAGCCTGGTCCTGGTTCGACGGCTTCTATATGGTGGTCACCACCCTGACCACGATCGGCTTCGAGGAAGTCCATCCGCTCTCCGAAGCCGGACGCATCTTCAACCTGTTTGTCATGCTGAGCGGTGTGTCGCTACTGGCCTTGGGCGTCGGAGCGATGAGTCAGGCTTTGCTAGAATTCGAGCTGCAAAGCTTCTTCGGAAGGCGGCGCATGGAGCGCGAAAATGGAGCGCGAAATCGGACGTCTCGATGGCCACTACATCCTCTGCGGCATGGGTCCGGTGGGACGCAGCGTGGCGCGGGAGTTGGCGCGTAAACCGGTGCCGTTTGTGATCCTGGAGAACGCCGAAACCAAGCGCCAGCGCTTCGCCACGGAAAACTGGTTGGTCATCGCTCGAGACGTGACCGAGGAGGCGACCCTGCGCCAGGCGCAGATCGACCGGGCCTGCGGGCTGATTGCCGCCACGACCGGCAAGACGATTGAAAGCTCGCGCATCCGCCCGGAACGAGGGGTCATCGTGCTGGCCATCAGACGGCGCGAGGCCATGCACTTCAATCCCGCGCCGGATGAGCGAATCGAGCCGGATGATTGTCTCATGGCTATGGGTGAACCCGCGCAGCTGCGCCAACTCGAACTGACGGCTGCCTCAAAATCATGAAAATTGTCACTGCCGCCGAAATGCGTGCCATCGACCGCGCCACCAGTGAGCGCTTCGGCGTTCCTTCTCTGACGTTGATGGAGAATGCAGGCACCGCCGTCGCATCGCATGTTCTAGAGCATTATGGAGCTGCCCAGAAGATTGTCGTTTTCTGCGGTAAGGGCAACAATGGCGGCGACGGCTTCGTCGCGGCGCGCCATCTGCATGAAAAAGCAAAAACCGTGCAGGTCATCCTGCTTGCAGATCGAGTGGACCTGCATGGCGACGCGGCAGAGATGTTCGACAAGCTGCCCCTGCCGCCCCTCGTGGTCCATTCCAGCGAAGACTTGCACGATGAGCGGGTGCGCTTCGCTCTGCCCGCCGACCTGTACGTTGACGCAATTCTAGGCACCGGTTTCAGGCCACCGGTGAGCGGCCTGTATGCCGAAGCGATCGCGATGATCAATGCGAGTCAAGTGCCGGTCGTGGCCGTCGACATACCTTCCGGCGCCGATGCTGACGCGATGGTTCCACAGCAGGGGATCATCGCCAGAGCAGATTCGATCATCACCTTCACCGCCCCGCGCCCGGCGCATGTTTTCAGTTTGCTCACAACTGGACCGACTTGCGTTGCCGACATCGGCTCGCCCGAAGGGGCGATCGTTTCGTCACTGCAACTGAATGTAATTACCGCCCGCGACTTCGCGCCGCTGGTCGCGCCACGGCCCGCGGAATCGAACAAAGGAAACTACGGACACGTGCTGGTGGTCGGCGGATCACTCGGCAAAGCGGGTTCGGTCGCGATGGCCGGCATGTCCGCGCTTCGAGCCGGTGCCGGGCTGGCAACTGTGGCGGCACCAAAGGCAGTGCTGCCCACCGTGTCGGCGTTTCATCCTGAAGTGATGACCGAACCCCTTCCGGAGACCAGCGCGGGCACGATTGCAGCGGGTGCAATCGAGCATCTGGAAGAGCTGTTAAAAGGGAAGACCGTCGTAGGGATCGGGCCCGGTATCTCGCGGTTTCCCGAAACCTCGGAGCTAGTGCGAACACTGATCAATAAGATCGAACTCCCTACCGTTCTCGATGCCGACGGTCTGAACGCGTTCGAAGGACGGACGAGCGAACTGAGCGGCCAGGGCAGAGTGCTGGTGATCACTCCCCACCCGGGCGAAATGGCGCGGCTGGCAGCCTGCTCAACCGCCGACGTGCAGAAAGATCGCCTTGGCGTGGCGCGAAAGTTTGCCCGCGAGCACGAACTCATTGTCGTACTCAAGGGCAACCGAACCCTGGTGGTTCAGCCGAACGGGGACACCTGGGTCAACACAACGGGAAACCCCGGAATGTCCACCGGAGGCACCGGCGACATTCTCACCGGCATGGTGGCGGCGATGATCGCGCAAAATAAAAACCAAGTGCTGCCTGCCGTTATCGCCGCGGTTCATCTGCACGGACTTGCCGGCGATGTCGTGCGAGAGAGTGTAGGGGAGCATTCGATGGTGGCTACCGATCTGCTGCAGGGGCTGCCGCAGGCTTTCCGGCGTGTCGAGCAAACCGCTCGGAGAAACTTCGTATGCTGGGGCGGCTGAGTTATTTCGTCATCTCCTCTCCGGCAACGTGATTCTCGTTCCCGAAACCGCCGATCGCCGGGCAGCGTCGAGAATCTCGGTCACCGTTACATTCGTTTCAAGCGACGACAATCCATCCGGCTTGGCTCCGTCAAGAATTACTGCCCTGAGATATGACAGAGAATTGTCGTACGGCGCGGGCACCGGCTTGGCGGAGAGTTGCTCTTCGTGACTGTCAGGTCCGGCCCGACGCACGCGAACATCATCCCGCTTCACGGTAATCGCGTAACCCGTCTGACCGTACACTTCCATGTCCTTGCGGTCGAAGGGCCAATTCCACGAAGCTTGAATGATGGCCTGCGCCCTCGGATAGGTCAGGATGATCGTGGCTTCGTCATCGACCCGAGAATAGATTTCGGGCTTGATCTGCTGAGTAACGGCAGTGACCGTCTGCGGGCGATGCCCGTCCATCAGCCAAGTCATCAGGTCGGCGCCATAACATCCGAAGTCGAACAGGGCACCGCCACCGTTCAGTTTGGGATCGGTCAACCACGCGAGAAATTCCGGCTCGACACCAATTTCTTTAGGACCGCTGTGACCGTCATGCACCACTACCTTGCGGACGTCCCCCAGCGCTCGTTCGTGAACTAGGTCGTACGCAGCGTGATTGCTCGGGTACCAGGAGGTCTCGTAATTCACGAGCACCTGAATCTTCCCGGCGTGCGCGGCCTTCTCCATGGCCAGCGCCTGGTCGAGACTGACTGCCAGCGGCTTCTCCATCATCACGTGAACGCCGTGCCGGGCACAGATCTCCACCACCCGCCGATGGTCGTAAGTGTTTGTATAGACCAGCACGGCCTGCGGCCGCGCCTTGGCAATCATCTCTTCGAGATCAGCAAACAATATCGCAGATGGGAAGCCATACCGTGACGCCGCTTCGGAACGCAGTCGCGCATCCGGTTCGGCGACGCCCACGATCTCGATCTCCGGGCGGTGCAGAGATTGAGCGAGAAAACCGTGGACATGTCCGTGCACCAGGCCAACAATTCCGACGCGTAGCGGCGGTTCGGCCGGCGAAGCCGAGAAAGCCATTGTGGCCAAGCAAACAAAACAGAGTAACGACCCGATTCGCAGCATAAGCTCCTCCCGCACCGCAAGCAGACATAGTAAATCGGCCAGGGCGTCGAGAACGAGGAAATGAAGTCGTCTTCGAGTTGAATCCGGGGGTGCAGGGGAGGTTCATCAGATCGTTCATGCGCGGTACCGTTTGACAGGACAATGCTCGGCGTGGCCACTTGCTGCTCCCCCTGCGGAATTCGGACGAGGGGCTTCGGTAACCTGTTACCGGTCAGGGCCTAGTGCCATAGTTCTAATAGGCATATGACCCACTTCCCCCAACCGCACCCTTCTCGGCGCGCGGCCCGGGTCCGGCTAGGAGATTCTGTCCTGGCTGCGATCCGCCTCGAAGACGGCCGGCGTACAAAAGCTAACCTCCAAACCATTTCCGTGACCGGCGGGTTGCTGCAAATGTCCCATTGTTTGGGACAAGGTGACTTTGTCGAAGTTGCCTTTCAAACCCAGTCCGGCCCAGTTCATGGCATGGCCGAAGTCCTCAGTCCCATGCGCCAGATGCCCGGCGGCGTATTGCAACCGTTCCGCTTCGTCGCGCTTGAGGATGATGACCATCGCCGCCTGCGAACGTCGCTCGATCACGCCGTGGACCGGAATTCGCTCGGACTGAAGTCGAGCGCGTTTTCCGCGCATTGAACGCCCAGCAATGTCCATTCCGTGAAGGGACAGCGGCGAGGCTCAGTCTCCTGACGCGCACCACTCTCTCGCTATACTGGAGGTGTGGACGGCCAGACCAAAGAACAGAAAGTGCTGCGCGAAATCGTCACGCACTCAGCTGAGGAGACCATTTCGCTGGGTCGCACTCTCGCCGACTTTCTCGCGCCGCCCACGTTAGTGGTCTTGCGCGGCGATCTCGGTGCAGGCAAGACCACGCTGGTGAAGGGAATTGCGGCGGCCTTCGCAGCTGCATCCGAGGAAGACGTCACCAGTCCCACCTTCACACTGGTTCACGAATATCGTGGACCTCACGCCAATCTGTTCCACATCGACCTCTACCGCATCGATACGCCACGAGAGTTGGAGACACTCGGACTCGATGACCTGCGCTCTGACAACAGCATCCTGCTCATCGAATGGGGAGAAAAGTTTCCCGGGCTTATCGAGCAACGCGACTTCGAAATTGCCCTGGAGCGACTGGGAGAGAACGAGCGGAGAATTCGGATAAGCACTTAGAGGCGACCCTCCTTGCCCCTTTTCCAGATGTGAGCCGTATTGAGCAGACAGTCAAGGGCTTTCGAGCTAAGTTTGTGTTGTTTCACCTGGATGCCCAAGTTCTCAGGCTGAGTCCGGAACGCGAGAGTTCGACGTGAGAATCTGAAGCGCAATCAAATCCCAAGCGAAATTGAAAACCGCCGCGAGGCGAGAATCTTCGGAGGATTCCATGAAGAAGGTACTCCTGCTGATCGTTTTTTCGACTCTGCTGGTCGCGTTAGGGTTTGCTCAGATTCCCGCAGCGAACAGCAATACAGACCAGACCAACATCAAGGGTTGCCTGGGGGGCTCGGATGGTAACTACACAATTGCGGAAGACAACACTGGTCAGATTTTCAAGATCACTACCAGTAGTGTTGATCTCAAGCCACAGCTGGGCCACGACGTAAGACTCGCGGGACACAAAGCAAATGGCGCGGTGAGTTCCGGCACCGCAGATAACGGCTTTGCCGTCACCGAACTGAAAATGATTTCTGAACAATGTGCCGCGGTCGGCAGCACACCTGCCGCCGCTGCACCCTCCGCGACCGTCAGTACGCCGGATGCTACCACTCCTGCTCCTGCTTCGGCACCGGCACCGGCAGCGACTGCCAGTGCGCCCGATGCTGCCGCCGTTGCACCGGCAGCGACTGTCAGTACGCCCGATCCTGCCGCTGCTACACCGGCAGCGACTGTCAGTACGCCCGATGCCACCGCTGCTGCACCGGCAGCGACTGCCAGTACGCCCGATGCTGCCGCTGCTGCACCGGCAGCGACTGTCAGCACACCGGTTGAGTCCCCCGCCCCATTGAACGCGGGTGTCAGCAAGGCCTCACAGACTGTTGACACAACCGCTCGGGCCACTCACCCAAAGCGAGCGTCAGCTCGTCATGGAAGACAGTCAGCCAATCCTGCTGTGGCTGAGCCCACACCCGCCGCGACGGACAGCACCTCTACGCCGGATGCCAACACAGTCGCGGCAGCCGCCACTACGCCTGCGGCGACCTCGCAGGCTGACAGTACACCTGCTGCCACGACACCGGCTGCTACTTCACCTGCCCCGGCAGTTAAGAAGGGCGGGTTTCCCACCTGGCTCGGGATTGCGCTGGTGCTTCTGATACTCGTCATAGGCGCACTGACGCCTCTCTTCAGCAGGATGAGGAAACGGAGAATGCTGGAGCGGACAGGTACCCCAAATCTTTCTTTCACCAAGGAAACTACCTCCGAACAAGACAAGAACGACAAGCCAGCGACCCCCAGAGCTGCCTAGGTAGAGTGCAGAGTA
>CAZILJ010000151.1:0-4376 GCA_964539915.1 uncultured Acidobacteriaceae bacterium
AGAGCCTGGAGAAAGAGATCCAGGAAGCGAAAACCAATCCGTATAACACGCATCCGCCTTTGCGGGATCGCATCGCCGCCACCCGGAAGCGTCCAGCAGGCTTCCTGCCAGAAGACCCGAATCCAGCTCGAGTGTTGCTGGATGACGCCGAGGCCCTCGAACTGCGATTCCTGGAGAGCATGAATCCGGAGGTGAAACCCGGCACATTGCAATGCGTGCCGTGGGATGAAGTTGGAAAACGAGTGACAATCCCAGCCTGGAAGGAATTCACTTCTGAGTATTCTTCGGCCTTGGAAGGGGTAACGGCTGAGTCCTTGCCGGATCAGATTCCGAAGCTGCGGCAGATCGGATCGGGCATCCGCGACCCCAAGGGTAGGTTGCTGGACCCGGAGCAACGTACGCGCCGCGCTGCACAATTGTTCGCAGCCGGCCTGGGATTGGCGCTGGTGGATAACGGTTGGACACTACAGTCGGGCCCGGGAGTTTTCCATCTGCAGCGAGGGCAACAGGAGTTGAATCCCTTTCTGATTGTTGAAGAACTGAGGTCTGGCAAGCTCACCCCGCAGGATTGGATTGCGCAGTGCAACTCGCTCGGTATTGGCAAGCTTATCCTCGCTCCCACGGCACCGGTTCAACTCGACTTGCTCCGTCCGAGCCTTTCGTCCTGAAAGGCGCCGTCGGCTTCGTGACGATGCGGACAACCGCCTGATTCGCGTACACTCTTTTCCGCAGGCGGACCACTCATGACTTCGATCACGGCGCTGCTGCACACTCACAATGACGCTCTGCGGCTGGGACGCGCGTTGGAGACGGTCTACGCGTGCGACCACATTCTGATCGTCGACCACGGCTCCGAGGACTCTACGCTGCGGGTCGCTCGCGCTTATGGAGCTAGAGTGATGAGCGCTGCGCCGGGAGCTACAGTCGAGCGATATGTGCGGTCGGCTCCGCCGGGATGGGTTCTGTGTCTCGGTCCGTGCGAGTCGCTGACAGAAAAACTCTCGGCGAGCCTGTTCGAGTGGAAGTCGGAATCGTGGCACCCGAAGGCTCCCGCCTTTTCTGTCTTTTTGCGCGAAGAGACTGCCGAGGGCTGGGTGGAAGTACCATCGGCCGAGACCCGGCTGGTTCCTCAAAACTGGGGTTCATGGAACGAAAGGTTTCCGGTTCACGATCCTTCTTCGGTGGCGCTCGAGGGAGAACTGTTGCGTTTCGTTTTCCCCTGAGGCCAACCTGCTCGTGGGAGTAACTGCTAGTGGCTTGTACCTCCAGCGTGCGCAGCCGTCACAATTGGTTGTGATTTGGGTCACAGCCCAGGTGCGGACCTCTCCTTATGCTTGGCTGTTATGGCAAATGGCACGATAGCCCCAAGGAGGAAGATATGCAGGTAATGAAATTCATCAGTCTTGCTGCGATTCTGGCAACCGTTGTGGCGCTGGCAGTGGCTCAGCAAACGCAACCCACCATCAAGCACGTTCCCATCACCAATGCCTCGTCCAACTCGGGCAACGAAATGTTCAACAGCTATTGTGCCGTGTGCCATGGGAAGGATGGCAGGGGCAATGGCCCGGCAGCCTCCGCAATGAAGACGTCGCCGGCCGATCTGACCGTTCTGGCGCAGAACAGCGGCGGAAAGTATCCAGCGGCGCACGTCGCGGCTGTGATCCGCGGACAGGCCCCGACGCGGTCCCACGGGAGCAAAGATATGCCGGTGTGGGGACCGCTGTTTTCGAGCCTCAGCCCGGGTCAGGAAGGACAGGTACAGCAAAGGATCAGCAACCTGGTCTCAAAGATCGAAACTCTGCAGACGAAATAGCACAAGCACGCACACTTGAGTGGCTATGGGCGCCGGGGCGCGGTTTAACGCGCTCCCCGGGCCGGTCCGGACTCGTCTGTCTAAAGACTGCGGAAGCCCGAGGCGCGCCCCAGAGGGAAGATCGGCATTTAGCTTGCCTGGAGGTCGTAACCGACCCCTGATCAATATCTTACTGTCCCCTGACCGTTGGGCCAGTGACTTCGGTACCTTAGTGCTACCCGGGATGATCGACTTATAATCCAACCAAGAACAGAGAATTTCAGCGTTCTTCTGGAGAGGCTTTGCGCCCCAGGCGCACCTCCCTGCAATCTAAAGAGACCACGTGGATCCTGTGTTGGCATCGGCGATTTTTCTCTTCGGGCTGGCCTTCGGCAGCTTTCTGAACGTGTGCATCTATCGGTTGCCGCGCGAACTGTCGGTGGTGGCGCCGCGTTCGGCCTGTCCTGAGTGCAAGCAGCCCATCGCCTTTTACGACAATCTTCCCGTATTGAGCTGGCTGACCCTGGGCGGTCGTTGCCGGCACTGCAAAGAAAAAATTTCACCGCGCTACCTGATGATTGAGCTGCTGACGGGCCTTCTATTTCTGGCCTGTTACGCGTGGTTCGGTCTGACCCTTTCGACCCTGAAGTATTGCGTGTTGGCATTTCTGCTGCTGGGGCTGATTTTCACGGATGCCGAGACCAAGCTTCTGCCGGACAAGATGACGTTGCCCGGACTTGCGTTGGGCCTGATTTTCAGCCTGCTGGTTCCGGTGAATGATCTGGCATCGCAGTTCCTGCCCGGCATGTTGAATCTGCCTTTCAGCGGCGACATTTCAGCCCGGCTTCTTTCTTTGCTCGATTCCCTGCTGGGCGCGGCTTTGGGAGCGTCGTTCATTTACGGAGCGGGTGCAATCTATCTGCGCTGGCGAGGCGCGGAGGGGATGGGCTTCGGCGACGTAAAGTTGATGGCGATGGTGGGCGCATTCCTGGGAATCAAGCTGACGATCTTTACGATTTTTACAGCTTCGCTCGCCGGATCGTTCTTTGGAATTGCCACAGTATTCATGGTGTGGCTTAAGCGCACGCGCCGGTTCCTGAAGCGGCTGGCGAATGCGCAAGCCGCGCGGCGCCGTGCATGGCAGTCAGCGCAAGTGGTCTACCGCAATTATCAGATGCCGTTTGGCGTGTTTCTCGGAAGCATGGCTCTGGTCGCGTTCTTCTTTGGCAACCGCTTCCTGCAATGGTATGGGGGACTCTGGTGAGAATACTATCCAACCCGATCATCCTGCGAGCGCTGGTAGTCTTGTTCTGCTCGACCTCTGCCTTCTTGTTGGGCTTGCTGTTTATCCGCCAGTTGCGGAAAAAGATCTCCGAAGAAAGAGACTTTTCGGCCACCCCTACGCCCACGCTCGAGACCCTTCCGCTGCACCTGTACAACACCGTGATTCAGCAGCTGAAACAACAGAAGCATGAACTGCACGTGCAGTCGCAAACCGAGCAGAATCGGGCGCGCACCAGCGAAAATCTAAGCCAGGCTGTGCTCTCCAATCTTTCGTGCGGCGTGCTGGTTTTCGGAATGAATGGACTCGTGAAGGCCGCGAATCCTGCCGCCAAAAAAATCCTGGGGTTCGCGTCCCCCACGGGTTTGGGGGCGGAAGATGTTTTTCGTGGTGCGGTCGTCAGCTCTGCCGGATCGGCAGTGTCTCTCGCTGGCGAGAACGGCGACGAACCTGTTTCGGTGGCGGACGAGATCAGCGCAGTGCTGCACGAAGGCAGCAAGCGGCGCGAGCTCAACGCCGGATATGAGACACCGTCGGGGGAGACGCGCTTCCTTGCCGTTACTGTTTCCGCAGTGCCGGCGGCCGAGGGAAGCTTGCTGGGGGTGGCATGCGTGATCAACGATCGCACTGAAATGAAAGAACTCCAGCGCCAACAGGAACTGCAAGGTGAGATTTCGGCCGAGATGGCACTGCAGTTGCGCACTTCGCTGGCCACGATTTCCGGCTACGCACAGCAACTCGCCAACAGCCGCGATCCGGAACTGGCAAAGCAACTTGCGACCGACATTGCACACGAATCCGCAGAACTGGATCGCAGCATTGGAGGTTTCTTGTCCAAAAGGCGCTCGGCGCAAGCAGCCGCTGCTGGGTCAGTGGATTGAACTGGTTGAACCGTTACGGTTGGACTGGGCTTGGTGCTCAGTGAATCTGAGTTAAGAGCAAAAGGGGATTTATGAAACGTATCGCATGCAGTGGAACCGGACTCGTGCTTTTTCTCGGGCTGGCTGGTGTTCTGGCCGGCGCTCAGAATCAGGCTCCTCCGAGCTCGCAAAACTCGCCCTCGGGGTCATCGCTGGGCGACTATGCTCGCCAAATCCGCAAGGACCCCGGGACCAAAACCACGCCGAAGGTTTTTGATAACGACAATTTACCGAGGGAAGACAAGCTTTCGGTGATCGGCCAGACGCCGGCACCTGCCAGCGACAATTCGGCTGACAAGACGGCACAGTCAGAAAGCCCGGCTACGGGCGACGCCAAAGCAACTGGGAACAAAACGGGCTCCGACGCGACCGACGCCAAAGC